>CACXGH010000191.1 GCA_902767175.1 uncultured Ruminococcus sp. | reverse complement strand
GGGTGTCCGGTGGACACCTCTGCCGAAGGCAGAAGCACCGACCGAGCCGGCAGGCGAGACTCGGGGGACATCGACGCTTGTTATAGTATCAAAAAATACGGCTGACGCACCGCAGCAGGAGCGCCAGCCGTTTTTACTTTATTCATTGTCCCAGACTGTTTTGAGTATATCGGGCAGACAGGTGTCTACTATATCGCTGAATAAGAAGAGTATCGACATAAGCTGTTTGCCGATAAGATCTTCATCGCCGAACAGAAAGAAATCATATTCGGCGCATACGTCGTTGTCCTTGTCGATAGAAAGCTTGATGAAACGGTATGAGTCATTGAGGTGATTAAGCGTTTTCAGAACGGGGAGGTATTTGTCTTCCTTTATATTGCTGAGCAGATAAGTCCATATCTTAGCGCCTCCGTCATCGGAAATGCGTAATTTCAGATTAAAGCCGGGAGACCTGTCTGATGTCATGGGACAGGTGAACAGAGCGTGATCCTCCTTATGCTCAACATGAAATGTCATTTCATTTTCGTTCAAGGCATCTTCGGCGACCTGTTGGTAATCTATAGCTCTTTCGTCCATTAAAATAGCCCCCTTTATATATGAGTTGAAAATATGTATGTTTTTACTAAAAAAATCTGCTCTGATGTAAGTATAGCATTGATTATATACTAATGTCAATCGGATAATAATGCTGTATATAGGTACAATGGGACAAAATAAGGACTGCCGCATTCCTGTGCGGCAGTCCTGCTTATTAATCGGAAAAATCGAATTGACCGATAAGCTTCATGCTGTTGCTTAACAGCGTGTCTATACATTCATTAAGGTTTTCCGGATCAAGAACAACAGAGCATATAAGGTCATTCTTGCCGAAGCGGTACTTGATGCCCGCATTTTCGAGATAATCCTCAAGCTTTCCCTCGGGCATAAACGAATATGCGTCCTTGACAAGCAGGCAGAAATATACTTCCTCAACACTGCTTACAAGCTGATAGCGTATACTGCGCTGTGAGCCTATATAATAGAAAACATTGGCAGGAGAAAATCTCTTTACCATGACCTCATCGTCACCGTTGAGCCATGCTGTGAAATTTTCGGGCAGATGGTCGGGGAAGATCTTTTTAATACGGCTGTTGATGAGTTTTGTGATCAGGGAATCAGCCTTGTCGGAAGCTTTGGCTTTCTCCTCAAGCTGTGTTTTTGCTGCATATCTGTCAACAAGTATCTCGTTAAAGAGAGAACTGATGTTTATAAGCTCATTTGCATTATAGCCCTTCTTGCACTTCCGGAGTATCTGATCCATAGTTACTATGCTCAGTTTTTCGGGTATTACCCAATGCGGTACCTTGTACGGAGTATTATGTATCCATGTGAGAAAATTGCCGTGCTGCGATATGCCGTATTTCAGGTCAAAATTTTTCCCTTTTGCATATTCACCAAGCTGATGTACATAATCCTGCTCGGAGCACATATTGGTTATCACCATAAAATATGAAGTATTGTTATCGAGAACAATGCCGTTTCTGCCAAATTTCTCATTCGGATCACTCAGGTCGATGCCCCAATCCTTAAAGCTTTTTATTGTTGCAGTACTTGTCCAATTCTTAGGATAGAATTGGGGGTTTATTGCTATAACGGAGCAATGATCTATTCTGTTTCCGCAGTAAAGGGCGGCATATCCGCCGCCTGAGCTGCCGACAATGGTTACGTTTTCGGGGGGGATGGAGAGCTGAGAGGCGATATTGCCGATAAGCCTGATAAGAAGCTCAAGGTATGACTTATCCTTTGTTCCGTAGTACCACATTACATGGGACAGTCCCTTATGGAAGTGATACATAGGGTCATCAATGCATACAACATGACCCTTGAGGTAGCTTTTATATTTCCATCTCATAAAAGAGGGGTATCTTCTGCTTGTGGTTCCGCCTGCAGAGAGCATAATATAAAGTCTGTCGGTATTATCGGGAAGATAAAGACATTCAAACGGGACTTCATCGACGCTTACTGTGTATCTGCTGTGATCGGGGCTTATGGCAAATGAATTAATATCAGTTTTATACGCTTCCTCGTTCATCCATTTATCGGGCAGGTTTTCTCTCATTGAGTCGAATACGGAAGAAGCACCTTCGGGAGAAAGATCCTCCGAAAATCGTGGAAAATCATAAAGATCCATAATTGACCTCCAATTTCTCGGTTAGCGGTTAGTTTTTAGCCTGCATTTTTCTGAGATCCGCACGGAGTACCTCATCACCTCTGAGCAGATCGGGCTTTCTTGTCATGGGAAGCTCTTTTTTAGATGTGTCAAAGGCTACAGAATCGACAACTCTCTGAGTATCGAGGTCATAGACTGCGATATTAAGTCCTCTGAGATTGAGGGAATAATCAATGCCGTTTATAATGATCTCAGAGAGATCTCCGCCGTTTGCAGGCATACTTCTTACGCAGAAATGTGCAAAGTCAATATCCTCGATATACTCGGTGCCTTTATTCTTTTCGGCTCTTTCATCAAAAAGGGTTATTCCCGATTTAACAACACCGACATATCCTGACCATAGCTGTTTCACAAGGTTTTCTCCGAGACCGAGTGTGAAGAAAAGCTTTTGAAGTACCTGATTGAAGAACATTCCTGCCGTTCCCTTAACGGTGACGCATACAACACAGTTAGAAAGTGTCCTGAGCTGTCTGAAATAGTCGTATATCTTATTTATAGAGCAAAGCTTTATAATATCGTCTCCGAGTGTATTTTTGACATCGGCACGCAGAGAGCGGTAATATGTTTTTCTTATTGTTTCGAGTGTATCGAGTCTGAGAAGCTCATAATAGTCTGCTTTTTCGGGAAATACTATCTTACAGATCTGGTGGAAAAGATAGCGGTAGACGTCATCTGTATAATGGCATGGGTATATACCGAAGGTATGTGTAAGACTGCATGGTGTGATCTGCATAGGGGGCATATTTATCATATGACAGCCGAGCTTATCCCTGAAATATTTATTAAGAATATTGAGGTGGTGCATAAAGGTGGGCTGAGCGGCTCTTGCTTCCTTAAGATAGCCGTTATCCTTGTTTCTGTCCTCGAACAGGAGCATTTCCTGCGGAATATCATTTATAACGATTATTTTGTCGGGACTCCAATGCTTAAGCAGGTTTTCCGACAGGGTATCAATTGCGGCATACAGTTCCTCGGCTGGGATATCCTTAGAGTTAACAAGAGAAAAGCCCTTTTCTCTGAGAGAGAGCAGGCCTGTAGTTATCTGTGCATGGTTTTCAAAAAACGATACCTTCTGTTCTCCCTTGACAAGATAGTCAAATCTGATATCCATAAGGTCAAGAAGTATCCATTCGGATCTGTTGGCAAGAAGGAAATCGAAGGAGTTGCTTTTAAGATCCATTATAGCATTTCGTTTATTAAAGCCTGTGCTGTATTCGGAGATTATATCAACTATATCATCGCAGTCGTCAACAGGTTCGGAGAACATTGTTATCGGAGAGATATGTCCTACATTACCCTTCATTTTAAAAAGCTCGTCATGGTTAGCAATTCTGATAATATCTCTTGTCACACAGGATCCGAGAGTGCTTATCTCTATCATTTTATTTCCTCCTGATATATTCATGGTGCAGTTGTTCTGAGCAGCACATATATTCCTCATATTGATGATTACAGTCAGTATGTAATATTTTATCATACTCATATATCAAAGTCAAGGCAGCCACAGCACGAGACCACGGAAGTCGATTTTGCCGGGACAGTCACATGGGGAAAACCCTTTTCCGGCGGAAAAAGGGTTATTCCCCATACCCCTTTCCTAAAACCGCCGACTAAATCAGTGAAAATAAACATACAATCAGAGCTTCAGAAGAAGGAATTTAAACAAGGAGCAAAGCTCCAACAAGCTCGCTTGATTGGAGCGAGCGACGCCGTCAACAGACGTCGGGGAGCTT
>CACXGH010000190.1 GCA_902767175.1 uncultured Ruminococcus sp. | reverse complement strand
GGGTGTCCGGTGGACACCTCTGCCGAAGGCAGAAGCACCGACCGAGCCGGCAGGCGAGACTCGGGGGACATCGACGCTTGTTATATGAATATTTCTGTTAGTTTCTTTTTCTATAAACGAAGCTGCCATTCGGAGAACTAAGCAATGAACAGCAACGGAAATCAACTTTTAAAAACTGATAGGTGAGAGCATATAAATTCCTTCTTCAAAAATTCGGCTTGTGTTTTTATATTTACGGATTCAGTCAGCGGTTTCAGGAAAGGGGGATGGGGAATAACCATTTTTCCGCCGGAAGAGGTTTTTCCCCATGTGACTGTCCAGACAAAATTGATTTCCGTGATGAACAGCAAAAAATAATTGATATTCTGTAAGGATAGTGATATAATGTAAGGTATTGGAAATAGAAAGAAAAGCAATGATTCCGGAGGGATAGAATTGGGAAAAATAATAGCGGTGACTAATCAAAAGGGCGGTGTCGGCAAAACTACAACGGCAGTAAATACTGCTGCCGGAATAGCGAAGCTTGGCAAGAAGGTGCTCTTGGTAGATACCGATCCTCAGGGTAACGCAACCAGTGGAGTAGGAATTGATAAAAGACAGGCGGAGTATTCGTCATACAGTGTGATGATAAATAATATAAAGGCAAAAGATGCAATACTTCATACCAAGTTCGATAATCTTGATATAATACCTTCAAGCATGGAGCTTGCAGCAGCCGAAATAGAGCTGGTAGATGAGGAAAAAAGAGAAGCAAAGCTGAAAAATGCGCTTGCCCTGGTAAAGGCGGATTACGACTTTATCTTTATTGACTGTCCGCCTTCATTGGGACTGATAACAACAAATGCCTTTTGTGCGGCGGATACTCTTCTTGTGCCGATACAGCCGGAGTATTATGCTCTTGAGGGTCTGTCACAGCTTATAGGTACTGTCAGAAAGGTCAAGCGCCGTTATAATCAGTATCTTGATATAGAGGGCGTACTGCTGACAATGTATGACGGCAGACTTAACCTTACTCAGCAGGTCGTTGAGGAAGTAAAAAAGTTCTTCCCGAGAAAGGTGTTCTCTGCTGTTATACCGAGAGGTGTAAGACTGTCCGAAGCTCCCAGCTTCGGTATGCCCATAATGTACTTTGATAAGTCATGCAAAGGCTCAATATCTTATATGGAGCTTTGTCAGGAAATAATAGATAACAATAAGTGAAATATAACAGAAATAAAAAGGAGGGAATGATATGGCACCCAAAATGGGAGGACTCGGAAAAGGTCTTGACGCTATCTTTCTTGAGAATGATGCAGAGGACAGCGAGTCTGCCGTAACTCTGAAAATATCGGAGATAGAGCCTAACCGTGAACAGCCAAGAAAAGACTTTAACGAAGAAAGCCTGAGAGAGCTTGCGGACTCAATAGCTATACACGGTGTACTTCAGCCTTTGCTTGTAAGACCGCTTCCCGACGGAGGATATCAGCTTGTAGCAGGTGAAAGACGCTGGAGGGCAAGCCGTATGGCAGGACTGTTTGAAGTGCCTGTAATAATCAGGGAAATGTCTGACTCTGAAATGATGCAGATATCCATGATAGAAAATTTACAGAGAGAAAACCTTAACCCCGTTGAAGAAGCTCTCGGTTATAAGGCACTGCAGGATCAATACTCTCTTACGCAAGAGGAAATAGCAAGAACGGTAGGGAAAAGCCGCCCCGTAGTTGCCAACTCACTTCGTCTGCTGAATCTGTCAGAGCCGATACTTGATATGCTCAGAGACGGTAAGATATCTACAGGCCACGCAAGAGCATTGCTGAGTATAGAAGATGCCGATGAACAGCTTAAATTAGCTGAGCTTATCGAAAAAAATGACCTTACAGTGAGAGATATCGAAAAGGCCGCAAAAAGTATCAACGGCAGTAAGCCGGGCGGCAAAAGAGAAGCTTCTCATACAAGAAATTCCTTCTTTGACGAAGTAGAGATAGCGCTTAACGAGCATCTGAGCCGGAAGGTAAAGGTAGTGAACGGCAAGGACAGCGGAGGAGTTCTTGAAATAGAATTTTACAGCGAAGAGGATCTCGGAGAGCTTGCAAGACTTTTTGACAAGGACTGACGCACGGGAGCGTAAAGCGGTTTCCTGTGTGCTTTGCGGAATAACATTATAAAATACCTTGCCGTATTGACAGGGTTAAAATAAAGATCAAATATTAAAGGAGTAATAGAAATGATCGACATTAAATATCTCAGAGAAAAGCCCGATGAGGTAAAGGCAAGAATAAAGAAAAGAGAAATGGATCTTGATACAGTTGTAGATGAGATCCTTGTTGTTGATGCACAGAAGCGTGAGCAGATGGGCAAGGTAGAGGCTATGAAGGCTGAACAGAATGCAGCAAGCAAGCAGATACCTCAGATAAAAAAGGCAGGCGGCGATGCAAGCGAAATTATGGCAAGAATGAAGGAGCTTGTTGCTGATATCAAGGAAGGCGATGCTAAAATAAATGAGCTTGATGAGAAGCAGACAACACTTCTTCTCTCACTTCCCAACCTTCCCGATGAAGATGTTGTTGCAGGCGGCAAGGAGCAGAACGAGGGCGTAAGAATTTTCGGAGAAAAGCCTCAGTTCTCATTCCCGATGAAAAACCATGTGGAGCTTTGTGAGAGCCTTGGTCTTATCGACTATCAGAGAGGTGCAAAGCTTGGCGGTGCAGGCAGCTGGATATACAGAGGCTGGGGCGCAAGAATGGAATGGGCACTTCTTAACTTCTTTATTAATGAGCATATCAAGGACGGCTTTGAATTTATTCTTCCTCCTCATATGCTTGGCTATCAGTGCGGCTATGTTGCAGGTCAGTTCCCGAAGTTTACCGATGAGGTATATTGGATAGAAAACCCCACCAACAATGAGAAGAGATTTATGCTCCCCACAGCAGAGACGGCTCTTGTTAATCTTCACAGAGATGAGATAATCCCGATAGAAGAGCTTCCCAAAAAGTATATAGCATACACTCCCTGCTACCGCCGTGAAGCCGGCAGCTACCGCAGCGAAGAGAGAGGTATGATCAGAGGACATCAGTTCAATAAGGTGGAAATGGTACAGTACACCGAGGACGATAAGTCCGATATAGCATTCAAGGAGCTTGTCGAAAAGGCAGAAAGACTTGTTCAGGAGCTTGGACTTCATTACCGTCTGAGCAAGCTTGCAGCAGGTGACTGCTCATTCTCTATGGCAAGAACATACGATATAGAGGTATGGATCCCCAGCATGGAGATATACAAGGAGGTAAGCTCTGCGTCAAATGCAAGAGATTATCAGGCAAGAAGAGGCAATATCCGTTACAGAGGCGAGGATAAGAAAATGCACTTCGCTCATACACTCAATGCGTCAGGTCTTGCTACAAGCCGTGTTATTCCTGCTATCGTTGAGCAGTATCAGAATGAGGACGGCTCTGTTACAGTTCCTGAGGTACTCCGTCCTTACATGGGTATTGATGTTATCAAAAAATAATATTATCTGATGAATTCCGGCAGACCTTCTTTTGATGGTCTGCTTTTTTGTGCAGTACAGTGTTTCATGTGAAACATAAATGTTTATTCTTTTAAAGATAATTAAACAAATTTTAAAAATTAAGCAACCTTTCTTATATTTGTTCTGTTATTAATAAAAGAAGCTTCTGATACAGAAAAAACTATGGAGGGGCATAATAATGAAAAAAAAGTATTGTAAGAAAGCTTTGTGCAATATCTCTTGCAGCGGTAATGCTTACAGGTGCCGCTGTCGGCGAAATGAGTGTATTTGCAAAAACATCGGCTGAAACAGCCATTGTTCAGACAGAGGGAACCTATAACAAGCGTCGATGTCCCCCGAGTCTCGCCTGCCGGCTCGGTCGGTGCTTCTGCCTTCGGCAGAGGTGTCCACCGGACACCC
>CACXGH010000189.1 GCA_902767175.1 uncultured Ruminococcus sp. | reverse complement strand
TAAATCGACAGCGGAGGCACTCCGCCGCCTTGTTCTGCGAAATTTTCCGCTCAAATCTTTGTCGCCCCTTCTATCTGATATTAGTATTAATTATTCTATTCAGAAATATTATTGCTCATCAAAATGACACTCATCGCATTCCGAAGCCTTTCCTACTATCGGCTCCGGATCAATGCCCTGCTTTTTGTAATAATCGCTCAGCGCTGCCTTTATTGCCTGTTCTGCAAGCACCGAACAGTGTACCTTTACGGGCGGAAGTCCGTCAAGAGCTTCCATTACGGCTTTATTTGTGAGCTTCAATGCGTCCTCTATAGGCTTGCCCTTTACAAGCTCGGTGGCCATTGAGCTTGTTGCAATAGCTGCTCCGCAGCCAAAGGTCTTGAAGCTTACATCTGTAATAATATTGTCCCGTACCTTGATATACATTTTCATGATATCGCCGCAGCGGGAATTTCCGACTTCACCAATTCCGTCAGCATCGGGCATTTCTCCGACATTTCTCGGTGATGCAAAATGATCCATTACCTTTTCACTGTATGCCATATCAAACAGCCTCCTTTTTGTTTTCGTTTGCCTTTATCTTTTCCCACAGCGGTGACATATCCCTCAGCCTGTCAACAATAGGCGGAACTGCCGAGAGAATGTAATCTATATCCTCCTCGGTATTGTCATCACCGATAGTAAGTCTCAATGAACCGTGTGCTATCTCATGCGGCAGACCTATAGCCAAAAGGACATGGCTCGGGTCAAGTGAGCCTGATGTGCAGGCGGAACCTGACGATGCGCATACTCCTCTGAGGTCAAGCATGAGAAGAAGAGATTCGCCCTCTATGCCTTCAAAGCACATATTAACATTTCCGGGAAGTCTGTGTACTCTGTCACCGTTCAGTCTTGAGCGTTCTATCTTTGAAAGACCTTCTATAAGTCTGTCACGCATTGCAGTTATGCGCTCTGTTCTTTCAGGAAGGTTCTTTACAGCTTCTTCAAGTGCTGCTGCCATTCCTACAATTCCTGCTGTATTTTCTGTACCTGCTCTTAAGCCCTTTTCCTGTGCGCCGCCGTGGATCAGATTCGGAAGGCGTATACCTTTTCTGACATAAAGCGCTCCTGTTCCCTTGGGACCATGGAACTTATGTGAAGATAGGGAGAGCATATCGACATTCAGGTCAACAATATCTATCGGCAGAGCGCCGACAGCCTGAACAGCATCGGTATGGAACAATACACCGTGCTTATGAGCGATCTGAGCAAGCTCTTTTATCGGCTGGATCGTGCCTATCTCATTATTTGCAAACATTATTGTTACAAGAGCTGTATCCTCACGGATTGCAGCTTCAAGCTCTTCTGGACGTATTATTCCGTTCTCGTGTACGTCAAGCAGTGTTATCTCAAAGCCCTTTGTTTTCAGATAGTCAAGTGTGTGGAGAATTGCATGATGTTCAAACTTTGATGAGATAATATGCTTTTTGCCCTTTCTTGCTCCGATTTCGGCAGCGCCCTTTACAGCAAAATTGTCCGCCTCACTTCCACCCGATACAAAGTATATATCCGTTGCTCTCGGTGCGTTAAGACACTCTGCTATTGTAAGTCTTGCTTTATCGACAGCTTTTCGGCTTTCACCTCCGAGCTTATAGAGACTTGACGGATTGCCGTACTGCTCCTTAAGATACGGCAGCATAGCTTCAAGTGCCTTATCAGAAAGCCTTGTCGTTGCAGCGTTGTCGGCATATATCATTTTTGACATTTATTTACCTCTTTTCTTCCGTTATAATTTCAGGGATTTTTATCCTGTCTTTATATCATACTACAAAAAAAACAATAAATCAATAGGAAAAAGATATATCATATATAAATAGTATGAAATGTTTTGTATAATCAGCGGAGAATCATTTCTGAATCTCCGCTTAAATTATTTATGCGAATTTTTTAGCTTCAGCAACGGCAAGCTCGTCACATCTTTCGTTCTCGGGGTGTCCGTTATGTCCTCTTACCCATGTGACTGTAACTTTATGACTGTCAAGAAGAGATAGAAGCTCTTCCCATAGCTCAGGATTTTTAGCCTTTGTTTTGTCGCTTTTTATCCAATTATTTTTCTGCCAATTTTTTGCCCAGCCCTTGGTTATTGCATTGCATACATACTGAGAGTCACTTGTAAGATGTACCTGACAAGGCTCTTTCAGGGCTTTCAGTCCTTCGATGACCGCCAGAAGTTCCATTCTGTTATTGGTAGTATGTTCTTCACCGCCCGAAAGCTCCTTTTCATGTCCGTTGTAACGGAGAATAGCCCCCCAGCCGCCCGGCCCGGGATTTCCGCTGCAGGCACCGTCAGTAAACAGCTCTACGGTTTTCATAATATCTCTCCTTCCGGATATATGTTATGCTTCGTTGACAAGCTTTCCCGTAATATGCTCCGGGATTATAGAAAACACAAGAACTCCCGCACCAAATGTGCGGACTTCATTATCTATATATTCTTCGTCATCTGTAAATTTATAGCTGAGAAGGCGGCTTATTTCAATTGCTTTATCGTGGTCGTCAACTATTTCAGCTCTGCCGAAAACAATAACGCTCTTTATGTTTAACGCCCAATGGCCTTCTTTTTTAAAACCGCTGTCCATAACGCAGAAAGATACTTTATCACAGACTTTTATCGCATCTATCTTATGTCCTGTTTTACCGCTGTGAAAGTATATCCTGCCGTCATCTTCATTATAATAATGATTCAAAGGCATACCGTATGGATATCCGTCGTCGCCTATAACGGAGAGTATGCCTCTTTTTTCGTTCTTTAACAGTTCAATGCACTCGCTTTCTGTCAGCTTTTGTTTTTTTCTTGCTACATCTCTGAACATTGCCGTCACCTCAAATAAATATTTCAGCTTATTATACAACAAAAACACACTCTGTTCAATACACCGCTCGGATATTCCGTATATTCAGCGCAATTGTTTTGTAGGGTATTGACATGGTGGGGAAGTGAGAGTAAAATAGTCTATATAGTTGTGTTCGGAAAATTCTTATTTTATTGTGCAGAACAGAATAAAATCAAACTATTTTATCAAGACTATTATTAAAAATGACGAAAACGGAGGTATATTTTAGTGCTATCAGAATTTAACAAGAAAAGTGCGCCCAAAAATAACGGGAACAAGAGTGTTTCAGGCTCAAGATTTTCCGGCAGCGGAAGGGCGGCACATAAAAAGGTATTTACAGGCAGAGCGGCTACAAAGAGATACTCTGCAGGTACGGCAAGGATGAGACCGTCAGACCAGATGCTCGGAGCGGCAGAAGAGCATGGAACACTTGCAGTCGTATCCGATAAAACAGCGATGATCACGAGAGAGGCCATGCCCAAAAAGACGGCAGAGACGGCACCGGCAGGCTATACGGCAGAAAAGGCCACAAGAAGAACGGGGTACAGCAGACAGGGTGACTATCCTGTAAAAAGACATTATAATAATGCCGCTGACCATTCGGTAAAGGTCACATTCCTCGGAGGACTTAACGAAATAGGAAAGAATATTACGCTGTTTGAGTGTGATAATGATATGTTCCTTCTCGACTGCGGAATGGCATTCCCTGACGGGGATATGCTCGGCGTTGACCTCGTGATCCCTGATTTTACCTATATCGAACGAAACAAGGATAAAATAAAGGGAATAGTCCTTACTCACGGACATGAGGATCATATAGGCTCACTGCCGTATCTGCTCAGGAAAATAAATCTCCCTGTGTTCGGAACACCGCTGACACTCGGACTTGTGGAGAGCAAGCTCAGAGAACATAATCTTTCCGGCAGGGTTAAGCTGAATACGGTAAGACCCGGTCAGAGGATAAAGCTTGGCTGTATGTCGATCGAATTTATCCATGTAAATCACTCTATCCCTGATTCTGTTGCTATAGCGATTCATACACCTGCAGGAACTATAGTTCATACGGGTGACTTTAAGATAGACTGTACGCCTACTACAGGCGGCATGATAGACCTTGCAAGATTTGCAGAGCTTGGAAAAAGCGGAGTGCTTTGTCTTATGGCGGAAAGTACCAATGTCGAGCGTCCGGGATATACAATGACAGAACAAAAGGTAGCGCATACCTTTGACCTGCTGTTCAAGGAGGCAGAGAAGAGCCGTATCATTATTGCGACCTTTGCATCAAACCTCGGCAGAATACAGCAGATACTTGACTGTGCTCAGAAATACGGCAGAAAAGTTGCTTTTTCGGGCAGGAGCATGATAAATAATATGGCAATAGCGTCTGAGCTTGGCTATATTAATGTACCTGATGGTCTTATAATAGATATAGACCTGCTCGGAAGATATTCCAAGGAGGAAATAGTTCTTATTACAACGGGAAGTCAGGGAGAGACAATGTCGGCATTGTCAAGAATGGCTTATTCCGACCACAGAAAGGTAGAGGTAGGACCTGATGATTACATCATTATTTCCGCCAATCCGATACCCGGAAATGAAAAGGCGGTAAGCTCCGTTGTAAATGAGCTTATGAAACATGGCTGTAAGGTGGTTTATGAGTCGATGTACGAAGTCCATGTTTCCGGACACGCTTGTCAGGAAGAGCTTAAAATAATGCACGGACTGACAAAGCCCAAGTATTTTATTCCCGTTCACGGTGAGCAGAAGCACCTGATAAAACACGGTCAGCTTGCAATGGAAATGGGAATGGACCGCTCAAATATATTTATCGGCGATATAGGCAATGTTGTTGAAATAAATAAGGACTATATCAAACAGCTCCCGAGCATTCCGGCAGGAAAGGTGCTTGTTGACGGATTGGGTGTAGGAGATGTAGGAAGTATAGTTCTTCGTGACAGAAAGCATCTCGGACAGGACGGTCTTATCGTAGTTGTAGTTACTCTCGACAGTGAGGACGGACATATCGTAGCAGGACCGGATATAGTATCGAGAGGATTTGTATATGTGCGTGAGAGTGAGCCTCTTATGGAAGGCGCAAGGCGTGTCGTCACAGAAACACTTGAGGACTGTGAAGCTCAGGGACTCCATGAATGGGGAGTAATAAAGAATACGATAAAGGACGAGCTTTCTAAGCTTCTTTATGATAAGACAAGAAGGAGTCCTATGATACTTCCTATAATAATGGAGGTATGAGCAAGTCGGCTTTGATCAAAGCCGGATAATTCTTTCGGTGGTGAAACTTGCATGAAGAAAACAGAACAAAAGAATTTCGTGACACCGCTTTTTGTTATCTTCGCAGTTGTAATGTTCACAATGGCGTTTATATCTCTGAGATACAGCGTTATAACATTTATTGTTGAACTTATTCTGGCAATAACGGCTACAATAATAGTCATTCTCAGTATCCTGAACCTGAAAACCTATATATCGAATATACTTTCGGCTGCCGTGAAGCGTATGTTCAGGGAAGAGTCGAGGACAATAGACGATATAAGGATACCTGCGGTAATTTTAGGCCCGTATAATGAGATAGTGGCTGCCAATACAACTTTTGTGGAAAATGTATGCGGAGGAGAGGATCCCCTCGGAGATAATATAAAAAAGTATCTCTCCGGTGAAAATACCGATGCGATATATGAAAAAAACGGAACTGATACACAGTACGGTGAGAGATGGTATATCGCATTTGCGGTAAAGCATGAGTACGGCTCTATAGTGTACTTTATTGATGATAATGACTATAAGGTGAATTCAGATGAGTACGAGTCGTCAAGACCTGTTGTAGCTATAATAGCATTCGACAACAAGGACGAGCTTGAGAGAGAAACGGATAACAGCGAAGCAATAAAGATAACTGTCGAGGTGGAGCAGGAAATAGTAAAATGGGTAGGCTCTACCAAGGGCTTCTACAAGAAGATCAGCGGCGGAAGATATATTGCTGTAATGGAAGAAAGAGATATCAAGAGGTTTATTGATGAGAAATTCAAGATACTCGATGATATCCGTACAATAAAGATAAACGACAGACTTTATGCTACCATATCCATAGGCATAGGCAGGGGCGGAAATACCTTTAAGGAAAATGAACTATGGGCAAGACAGGCGCTTGATATGGCTCTCGGCAGAGGCGGAGATCAGGCGGCTATTAAAAAGAGCGACTCATATAAATTTTTCGGCGGTGTTTCCAAGGGTGTAGAAAAGCGTGATAAGGTAAAGACAAGAGTAATTGCCGCCACGCTTACCAACCACATAAATAACAGCAGCAATGTTATTATTATGGGACACAGATTTTCAGATCTTGACTCTGTCGGCGCTTGTATCGGTATGTGGAGCGCTGTTGTAAAGGGTCTTAACAAGAATGCGTATATCCTTATCAACAGACAGCAGACTTTGGCAAAATCGCTTGTAGCAAGCTTTGAGAAGGCAGGTTTTGAGAGTATTTTCAAGACGGAGGACGAAGCGCTTGACCTGCTTGATGAGCATTCGCTGCTGATAATAGTAGATACGCATAATCCGAACTTTGTTGAGTCGAAGGAAATATACGAGAAATGCAGCCGAGTGGTTGTAATTGACCACCATAGAATGATGGTCAACCATATTGATAAGGCACTTGTTTTTTTCCATGAGCCGTATGCATCATCTGCATCAGAGATGACAGCGGAGCTTGTGCAGTATCTCGGACATAACTCATTGAGCAGACTCGAAAGTGAAGCACTGCTGTCGGGAATAATGCTCGATACAAAGAATTTTGTTCTGAGAACAGGTGTACGCACCTTTGAAGCAGCAGCCTTCCTCAAGGGCAACGGAGCAGATACTGTCGAGGTAAAGAGACTGTTCTCGAATTCGATAGATACCTATAAAGTAAAATATAAGTTAGTGAGCGAGGCGGAGATATTCAATTACTGCGCTATAGCGAGTGCGGATGAGGATATACCCGATATAAGGATAGCTTCTGCTCAGGCAGCCGATGAGCTGCTTGGTATCGAAAATGTAAAGGCTTCTTTTGTAATATACAAAACAGGAAAGATCGTGAATATATCGGCAAGGTCTTTGGGAGATATGAATGTTCAGGTGGTAATGGAACAGCTTGGAGGAGGGGGACATCAGACGATGGCAGCCTGTCAGCTTGAAGGTGTAAGCATTGCCGAAGCAAGAGAAAGACTTGTGTCGATAATCAGTGAGCTTGGAATAAACAGAGAAGAAGCAGGATAACCGCAATTTATTAAAAGAAAAGAGGAAACAGTATGAAGGTAATACTTTTACAGGATGTCAAGGGTACAGGAAAGAAGGGCGAGCTTGTCAACGTTTCAGACGGCTACGGAAGGAATTTCCTTCTTCCGAGAAAGCTTGCAAGGGAGGCTGACGCTCAGGCAATGAACGAATTCAGGAATGCCGAGCAGTCAAAGCAGCACAAAATAGAGGTAGAAACAGCTCAGGCAAAGGAAAACGCAGCAAAGCTTGAGGGCAAGACACTTGTTATGACTGCTAAGGCGGGACAGGGCGGAAGGCTTTTTGGCTCTGTAACAAACAAGGAAGTTGCAGCGGCAGTTCTTCGTGAGTATAATATCACCGTAGATAAGAGAAAGGTCGTACTTGAGGGTGATATAAAAGCTTTCGGTACATATAATTGCGAGATAAAGCTGTATACGGGTATTTCTGCAAATATAAAGATAATGGTCAAGGAGCAGGAGCAATAATACTGCATAGCTTCTGACCGTAATATACCCTGCTGTAATTCGGAATTCGAGGGAATTCCGAATTATTTGTATCATTCGGGATAATTCCGTTAACGCTTTATACTAATTTCTGATATTAAAGGGAGCGCTGATTAAATACAGTGCCGTTATTGCTTGTATCATTCAGTGCTTCCTGAAGTCTTCTGTCAGATATCAGTATCAGTTCAGGAAGGGAAAAACAATGAGTGAACAGGAAATGAACACATTAACACCTGCCGATGTCAGTCTGCCTTATGATGCAGTTGCTGAGCAGGCAGTTCTGGGAGGTATACTTCTTGATGCCGATAAGCTCACAGAGGTGATGGAGCTGCTGCCGTCGGGGGATTATTTTCATCTTACAACACATAAGCAGATATATGAGGTAATGATAGAGCTTTTCACACTGAGCAAGCCCGTAGATCTTATCACTATACTTGACCGTCTGAACGGAAGGCGAGACAGCTCTGACGGAGATATAAAGAACTATCTCATGCAGCTTGCGGATACGGTGCAGGTCATGAACAACATTCCGTACTATGCGGCTATCGTAAGGGATAAATACCTGCTGAGAAGTCTTATACTGAATGCAAGAGAGATAATATACGATGCAGGCAGACCTGTCGAGGATATATCTAAGCTTATAGACTCAGCAGAGCAGAGAATCTTCGATATCCGTGACAACCGCAGCAAAAACGGCATGGAGAGCATAAGCAAGGTGCTTATAGAGACCTTTGACAGACTTGACCTTCTCAATTCGGAGGAAAGTGACCTTTATAAAGGAATTCCGACCGGTATCGGAATGCTCGATAATGTAATAACGGGACTTAACCGCTCCGACCTTATTCTGCTTGCAGCCCGTCCGGGTATGGGAAAAACAAGCTTTGCACTGAATATAGCAAAGCACGTTGCAATGAAATGCAAGAGAAAAATTGCATTTTTCTCACTTGAAATGACAAAGGAACAGCTTTCTTCCCGACTTCTTTCAATGGAGGCGCTTATTTCAGGTACAACACTGAGAACAGGAAAGCTTAGTTCAGAGGAATGGATAAGGCTTATCGAAGCAGGTGATGTATTGGGCAAGACAGAAATATATCTTGACGATACACCGGGTATCACTGTACCTGAAATAAAAGCAAAGCTCCGAAGGCTGAAGAATGTAGACCTTGTAATTATTGATTATCTGCAGCTTATGTCTGCTTCAAGAAGAATAGATAACCGTGTTCAGGAAATTTCAGAGATAACACGAAACCTTAAAATACTTGCAAAGGAATTCAACGTCCCCGTAATAACATTGTCACAGCTTTCCCGTGCGAGTGAACAGAGAGCCGAGCATAAGCCCCAGCTTTCAGACCTGAGAGATTCGGGTTCTATCGAGCAGGACGCAGATATAGTTCTTTTCCTCTATCGTGAGGATTATTATAAGAATGCCGAAGGAAAGTCGGAGGACGATGACAGGAACAGCGGAGAATGTATAGTCGCTAAGAACAGACACGGTGAAGCACGCTCCGTTCCGCTGCATTGGCAGGGAGAATTCATGCGCTTTACGGGTGTGGTGCAGGAAAATGGTCAATAAAGTAATAAGTGCAATTGAACAATATAATATGCTCTCAATCGGAGATACTGTTATAGTAGGACTGTCGGGCGGTGCGGACTCCTGTGCGCTGTTATTGGCACTATGCTCACTAAGGGATAAAATGTCGCTTAAAGTATTTGCCTGTCATGTGAATCACGGACTTCGAGGGGAAGAAGCTGACAGGGACGAAGCCTTTACAAGAGCACTTTGCGAAAAATGCTCCGTCGGACTGTTCGTACTTCATGCCGATATAAGAGCAGAAGCGGCAAAAAGGCATATCGGCACCGAGCAGTGCGGCAGAGAGGTGAGATATGAATTTTTTGAGCGTAAAGCCAAGGAACTTAACGCTAAAATAGCAACAGCACATACGGCATCGGACAATGCCGAGACAGTGCTTTTCAATCTTGCAAGAGGAAGCGGAATTTCAGGACTGTGCGGAATACCTCCCGTGAGAGGAAATATAATCCGCCCTATAATTTTTGCCGGCAGAGAAGATACAGAGGAATACTGCCGCAGGAACGGAATAGAGTATGTTACGGACAGCTCAAATCTTACAAGAGAGTATAACCGGAATAAGCTGAGGCTTGATGCCGTACCCGTTATGAAGGAGATAAATCCGTCGTTTGAAAATGCTGTAAGCGGTCTTTCCAAAAGACTGAGAGAAGCACAGGACTTTATTGATATTTCGGCAGATAAGGCACTGAGCCGTGCCGGAGTTCAGGGCGGTTATTCGTCAGAAAAGCTTTCTGTGCTGCATGAAGCAGTCTTTTCCTCTGCTGTAAGAAAGTTATGCTCCGAATTTGCACTAATTCCCGAGTCAAAGCATATTGAACTTATCAGAAAAATTGTGTATAATGGTGGTGCGGTTGAACTGAGAAACGGTATTTTCGCTGTTTCGGCACAGGGAATATTCAGAATAACCGAAATAAAGGACGAAATCTCCTATGATGAATGTCCCTTTGATGTATCACAGCCATGCGTTATCAATAATAAAAGTTTTTCATTGTCTGTAATAAATACAGAGGAATTCAACAACCGTAAAAAAAATGATAAAAACCTGTTTTATAATTCGCTTGATTATGATACAATACCATTATCGAGCGTTTTCAGAACAAGAAGAAGCGGCGACAGCTTTTCTCCGAGCCGCAGAAAAATAACGAAAAGTGTAAAGAAATTATTTATTGAAATGAAAATACCAAAGGAACAAAGGAACGATAAAATACTGCTTGCCTCAGAAGGCAAAGCACTGTGGATAGAGGATATAGGTGTGTGCAGTGAATGCACCGTAAAAGAAACTACAAAGAAAGTGCTTGTTATCAGCCGTATAAGCTGAAACGGTGAAAGCAACCAAAAGAAAGGAAGTTGTATTATGCTGCATAAGGATATTTTTGAAGAGCTTATGAATGAGGAAGAACTTGAAAAGACTGTTTCAGAGATAGCCGGAAGGATAAATAATGACTACCGTGACAAATCTCTTGTAGTTGTCGGCGTTCTTAAGGGAAGCATTATGTTTTTAGCAGACCTATTCAGAAAAATAACTATTGACGACTGTCAGCTTGACTTCATGGCTGCCTCAAGTTACGGAAACAGTGCTGTTTCATCGGGCAATGTCAGGATAACAAAGGATGTTGACTGCAACGTAAAGGAAAGAGATGTCCTTATAGTTGAGGATATCCTTGATACAGGCAATACACTTTCATTTATAAAGGAGCATCTGCTCTCAAAGGGCGCTTCATCTGTTAAGATATGCACCCTGTTCGATAAGCCTGCCAGAAGAAAGAAGCCTATAACGGCTGATTATACAGGCAGAACGATCGACGATCTTTTTATTGTGGGATACGGTCTGGATTACAGCGAGCATTACCGCAATCTGCCTTATGTAGGTGTGCTCAGATCCGAGATCTATTCATAAAGCGGAGTTTGTTCCGTAATTACTAAAAGGAGTGATCACCACTTGGAAAGCAAGAAAACCATACGCAACCTCTTGATATACCTTGGTATCCCGATAATTCTTATCATAATCATAGCTATGATCTTCGCACTTCAGCCCAAGGAAGAGTATCCGACCTCTGATATCATCTATATGTTCAAAAATCAGGAGGTAACGGAGTACAGCCTTGATTTCGGTACAGGTGAGCTGAATATGAAGCTTACAAAGCCGTATAAGGGCAGGACAGAAATAAAAACAACTGTCGCAAGTGTGGGATTGTTCATTGATTCGGTAGATGATTATGTAACAAAGTATAATGAGGATCATCCCGATGCTCCGATGCAGTATAATTGGAAACAGGCAACGGATAATTCATGGTGGCTGAGCTTTTTGCCGAATCTGGTACTTATTGCTCTGCTTGCCGGAGTGTGGATATTCTTTATGCGCAGACTGTCGGGAGGTCTCGGCGATGCAGGCAAGCAAATGGGCTTCGGCAAAGCTAAGATAAAGAATATGACTGACGAAAAGCGCAAGACTACGTTTGCAGACGTTGCCGGTGCGGACGAGGAAAAGGAAGAACTGAGAGAGATCGTTGAGTTCCTCAAGGATCCGAAGAAATATAATGAGCTTGGAGCAAGGATCCCCAAGGGTGTTCTTCTTGTAGGCCCTCCCGGAACAGGTAAAACACTTCTTGCAAGAGCCGTTGCAGGCGAGGCAGGAGTTCCTTTTTTCTCTATTTCGGGTTCTGACTTCGTTGAAATGTTTGTCGGTGTCGGTGCGTCCCGTGTCAGAGACCTTTTCGATCAGGCTAAAAAGAACTCTCCGTGTATCATCTTTATTGATGAGATCGATGCAGTAGGACGTCAGAGAGGCGCAGGTCTTGGCGGCGGTCATGACGAGCGTGAGCAGACACTTAATCAGCTTCTTGTAGAAATGGACGGATTTGGTGCAAACGAGGGTGTTATCATGATAGCGGCTACAAACCGCCCCGATATACTTGACCCTGCACTTATGAGACCCGGACGTTTCGACAGACAGGTTATAGTAGGCAGACCTGATATAAAGGGACGTGAAGAAATACTCAAGGTACACGCAAAGGGCAAGCCCCTTGCTCCCGATGTAGAGCTTAAAACAATAGCAAAGTCTACAGCAGGCTTTACGGGTGCGGATCTTGAAAACCTTCTCAATGAAGCGGCACTTCTTGCGGCAAGAAAGGATCAGAAAGCAATTACCATGCGTGAGGTAGAAGAAGCTACTATCAAGGTGGTCGTAGGTACCGAGAAGAAGTCAAGGGTAATGTCCGACAAGGAAAAGAAGCTTACAGCATATCATGAGGCAGGTCACGCTGTTGCAACATACTATTGTCCTACACAGGATCCTGTTCATCAGATATCCATTATACCGAGAGGTATGGCAGGCGGCTTTACAATGTCACTTCCGGCAGAGGATAAGTCCTACCGTTCACGAAAGGAAATGCTTGAGGAGATAGTTGTTCTTCTCGGCGGTCGTGTTGCAGAGGCTGTTATTCTCGGAGATATCTCTACCGGCGCATCAAATGATATCGAAAGAGCTACAAACCTTGCATTCTCAATGATAACTAAGTACGGCATGAGCGAAAAGCTCGGACCTATAACCTACGGCTCATCTGACGGCGAAGTTTTCCTTGGCAAGGAATTCGGCCATAATAAGACCTATTCAGAGGAAACTGCCGCAAAGATAGACGCAGAGGTAAAGGAATATATCACTGACGGATATGAAAAGACAGAGAAGATACTGCGTGAACACATCGCAGAGCTTCATAAGGTAGCGCAGTTCCTGTTTGAGCATGAGAAAATGTCGGGCGAACAGTTTGCACTTGCAATGGAAGGCAAGCCTATTCCTGTTGAAAATGAAGAGGATACTGACATTGATGATGACGACAATACAGAGACAGAGCTTGATGAGAGCAAGACAGAGTCGGAAGAAACAAAGGAAGAAGACAAAAAAGACGAATGAGGTCCGCATAATACTACAGGTTTTGCCGGCTTTGGAGAGTGATGGATTCTAAAAAGTCCGGCAGACTGTCTCAGGAAGATGTGAGACCTCTGACAAAGGAGCTTTCCTTTCTGCCGCATATAACAAGCGTCGATGTCCCCCGAGTCTCGCCTGCCGGCTCGGTCGGTGCTTCTGCCTTCGGCAGAGGTGTCCACCGGACACCC
>CACXGH010000188.1 GCA_902767175.1 uncultured Ruminococcus sp. | reverse complement strand
GGGTGTCCGGTGGACACCTCTGCCGAAGGCAGAAGCACCGACCGAGCCGGCAGGCGAGACTCGGGGGACATCGACGCTTGTTATATGTTCCGAAAATTGGTAGTAATTGTCATTAAACCGTTATATCAAAGAATATTAACGGTATAAAATAATTTACAGGAGATGGTTAACAATGGGAATTATCAGAGCAGCAATTAACGCTGTCGGCGGAGAGCTTGCTGATTCATATCTTGAGGCGTACCGTCCTTCAAGAATGACACAGAGGACAGCCGTAGCACCGGGTATCTTTGCTGATGCGGGTCAGGGAAGAAATACCAACACAAAAAGAATGAACAACGTCATATCCAACGGATCAATGATACAGGTTGCCTCAGGTCAGCTTATGTGTCTTGTAGACGGCGGCAGAGTTGTTGACTATTCAACCGTTCCCGGATATTATCAGGTATCCAATTCAAGCTCCCCCTCACTTTTCAACGGTGAGTTCGGCGCAACACTCAAGGACGGTTGGGAAAGAATCAAGTTCGGCGGCAATACCTATCATGAGCAGAGAGTTATCTATATAAACCTCAGACCTATGGAAGGTATCAAGTTCGGAACAAAATCACCCGTTCCTTATTATGATGAGCATTATAAAATTGATGTAATGGTTCGTGCTTTCGGTACATTCTCATTACAGATAGTTGAGCCGTGGAAGTTCTTCAATACAGTTATGCCGCCTGAGTGTGTAACAGACGGTGTAGGACTTGATGTTGACGATTTCCTCGATGATACATTCATGTCCGAGTATATCGGCGCTCTTGCAGAGGCACTCAGCAGTATTTCTACTCTTGGTCAGCCTCTTTCAAGAATTCCTACACAGACATCTACTCTCTGCAAGTATATGCGTGACGCTCTTGACCCCGTATGGAGACAGGAGAGAGGTATTGAGATAAAGAATGTCGGTATCACAAGCATTTCTTATGACGAGGATACAAAGAAGCTCCTGCAGGAGAGAAACCGTGTTGCTATTTACAACGACCCGAGTATGCGTGAGACCTATGTTCAGACCTCTATAGCAAGAGGTATTGAGGCAGCAGGCAACAACCCCAACGGGGCTATGGCAGGCTTTATGGGTATCGGTATGGGTATGAACGCAACAGGCGGCTTTATGGGAGCTGCTTCCAATAATAATATGCAGCAGATGCAGATGCAGCAGCAACAGCAGATGCAGCAGCAGTATCAGCAGCCCATGCAGCAGCAGTATCAGCAGCCCGTGCAGCAGCAGTACCGGCAGCAGCCGGTGCAGCAGCAGGCAGCTCCTCAGGCAGCAGCAGGCTGGACCTGCAGCTGCGGTGTAGGCGGCAATACAGGCAATTTCTGTATGAGCTGCGGCAAGCCGAAGCCTCTTATCCCTCAGCAGAATAATGCAGGCGGCGCATGGAAGTGCTCATGCGGCGCACAGAACACAGGCAAGTTCTGTATGAACTGCGGCAAACAGAAGCCTGCGGACGGCGCACCCAAGAGAATAAAGTGCGATAAGTGCGGCTTTGAGCCTGACGTATCAGGCGGAGTTCCCAAGTTCTGCCCGAACTGCGGTGACCCCATCAACGAGGCTGATTATCAGTAATATATTCTTTTTTAAACTGTGTCAGCTTTAAAGAATTCTGTGTTCTTCCCTTACCGGTGCTTTTGCCGGTAAGGGAGAACGATTTTATATAAGGGAGCCTCTGAAAACCTCACTCACGGATATTTTGTTGTAAATTTTCCGGTACTTTGCTGCCAAGCCTTTCAATACATACAGTATTAATGCGGCTTTCTGCCTCTTATGCAGGGGAATTTACACACGCAAACTGCCGTTCCGTGCTAAGGCTTTAAGAGA
Source organism: uncultured Ruminococcus sp. (assembly GCA_902767175.1). Classification (GTDB taxonomy): domain Bacteria; phylum Bacillota; class Clostridia; order Oscillospirales; family Acutalibacteraceae; genus UBA1213. The sequence continues at coordinate 1,759 of CACXGH010000188.1, read as the reverse complement.
ACCCCGTAAGTAAGAGGTGAAACAGTGTCATACAGACACAAATGCATATGGAAACTGTATCTTATAAATGTCTGAACTGCGAAGCGCCGCTTCAATATAATGCACAGAAGCTGAAATTCTACTGTGAATACTGCCGAAGTGAATATACCGAGGAACAGCTCAGGGCGCATTTCGGCAATCTTGACGAGCAGCTCAATACAAATCAGTCTGTACCCGATGATATTCCTGCGCAGGACGTTCCCGAAGGCTTTGAGGACTTTGCGTCAAATACCGTAATGTATACCTGTCAGAGCTGCGGCGCCGAGGTCATTACGGACAAAAATACGGCAGCTACGTTCTGCATTTACTGTCATAATCCTGTTGTTATATCAAACAGACTTACAGGTGCTTTCAAGCCGCAGATGGTCATTCCCTTCAAGATATCGGAGGACGATGCTCAGGAAAGATTTCTTGCATTCTGCAGAAAGAAGCACTTTCTTCCGAAGGATTTTCTCTCCCGTGCGGAGCTTGAGAAAATAAGAGGAGTATATTATCCGTATTGGCTCGTAGACTCCCTGAAGGACGGTATACTTTATGCCACCGCAAAAAAGAGACGTACATGGACGGTCGGAGATGAGGAATACACAGAGGAAAAGACTTTCCGTGTTACAAGAGGCGGAAAGATAGATTTCAGAGGATTTCCGCACCCTGCCCTTCAGGGCGAGCACAGCAAGGCTCTGAAATATGTAAACCCATACGATGATAAAGAATTCAGACCTTTCACAATGGCTTATCTGTCGGGCTTCCTTGCAGAAAAGCGTGATACGGAGCGAAGCGACGTACAGGCTGATGTAGACAGGGAGCTTGCAGGATATGCGGAGAGAGTCTATAAGGATACCATTACGGGCTATGATACCGTATCGGTAGACAATATGAATTTAAAGACTCTCAATGAGTCATGGCAGTATGCCATGATGCCTGTGTGGATGATGAACTATAACTATAACGGCAGGGACTATCTTTATGCAATGAACGGTCAGACAGGAAAGAACTACGGCGAGCTGCCGCTGAATAAGGGCAAGCTTGCACTGTTCGGTATCATCATGTTTGTTGTTTTGCTGCTGCTGTGCGGATTGGGGGGTTATTTCCTGTTATGATAAGCAAGAATATTATATCAAGGGCATCGGCGGTTTTATGCGCTGCGGCGGTCATGGCATGCTGCGGTTCTGCTGCGGATGCAGCAGAGCTTTATGATGCTCCTTTGCAGGAAAATACCGCTGCAGTTATGACGGTAAACGTAGGAAATGAGCCGGAGGCGGTATATACTGCCGATACGGATACATTTGACTACGGCTATGATGTTTACGGCGACAGTTATGACTATCGTTATGATCATTATGAGAGAAATGTGTCAGGCAGCAAGGGCGATAAGAATTGGGTAAAGATAATACTTATTGCTCTCGGAGTAAGCTTAGCCGTTACGGGTATTACCGTATACATCATTTACAGAGGCTATAAATACAACGGTATGACAGAGCCTTATGAGTATAAGAATAAGGCAGGTCTTGATCTTGCAGTAAAGGAAGACCGGCTTGTGGACGTTCATGTTACGAGTGTTCATATAAACAGGGACAATTCCTGATAACATTTTAAATAATAAGCTGCACAGGGAAACTTCCGAATCCCCTGTGCGGCGGTTAAACAAGGAGCAAAGCTCCAACAAGCTCGCTTGATCGGAGCGAGCGACGCCGTCAACAGACGTCGGGGAGCTTTAGCTCCT
>CACXGH010000187.1 GCA_902767175.1 uncultured Ruminococcus sp. | reverse complement strand
GGGTGTCCGGTGGACACCTCTGCCGAAGGCAGAAGCACCGACCGAGCCGGCAGGCGAGACTCGGGGGACATCGACGCTTGTTATATTGCTGAGCTTACTGACAATCCGAGCCGAAACATAAGTGATGATAGATTTTGAACGAAAGCTTTTCCGATGAAGCTTTCGTTTTTTGCATATTATAGAATTATGGGAAAAAACCGACAAAATATTGACATTGAAGCTGTGCAAAGGGTATAATTGATTTATCAAATCCAAAACTAAAGGAGACAGAACTATGACCATTCTTGTAACGGGCGGTGCCGGCTATATCGGCAGCCATACTTGTGTAGAGCTTCTTAATTCAGGCTATGATGTTATTTGTGTCGATAACTATTACAACAGCGTTCCTGCCGTTCTTGACAGGGTAGAAACAATCACCGGAAAGACCCTTAAAAAATACGAATGTGATATCCGTGACAGAGAGGGACTTGAAAAGATCTTCGGCGAAAACAAAGTAGACGCCGTTATCCATTTTGCGGGTCTTAAGGCTGTCGGCGAGTCCGCAAGACTTCCCCTGCTCTATTATGAAAACAACATCTCAGGCAGCGTTGTTCTTTTTGAGGTAATGGAAAAGTTCGGCTGCAAAAAAATAGTATTCAGCTCATCTGCTACAGTTTACGGCAATAACCCCATTCCTTACAAAGAGGATATGATAACAGGCGATGTCAGCAATCCGTACGGCAGAACAAAGCACTTCATTGAGCAGATACTCGGTGATGTATATAAGGCAGACAACGAGTGGAGCATTTCGCTTCTCCGTTATTTTAATCCTATCGGTGCTCATGAGAGCGGACTTATAGGTGAGGATCCCAACGGGATACCCAATAATCTTATGCCTTACATTGCAAGAGTTGCTATCGGCAAGCTTCCTCAGCTCACCGTTTTCGGCGGAGACTATGACACAAAAGACGGCACCTGCATTCGTGACTACATTCATGTTGTCGACCTTGCAAAGGCTCATCTCTGCGCTGTTGCAAAGATACTTGAAACAACAGGCATTGAAGCATACAACATCGGCAACGGTGTCGGCTACAGTGTTCTTGATATAATTCATGCATTTGAAAAGGCAAGCGGAAACAAGCTGAACTATGTTATAGGCGGCAGACGTGCAGGCGACCTTCCCGCTTTCTATGCTGATGCATCAAAGGCTAACAAGGAGCTTGGCTGGAAAGCCGAATACGGCATTGACAAAATGTGTGCCGACACATGGAACTTCCAGACAAAAAATCCCGATGGTATAAAATAAACTATTGACAAAATATATTCAGCAGTATGGCTGTCACCTGATACGGTGGCAGCCTTTAATTTTTGTTTAAAACCTCCACGCAAGACAATTCACAAAGAAACAATATGTAAATACTCACAAAAATAAAAAATGTGACATAAAACTATTGTCAAGTTAAAATAAAAGTGTTATAATTTAACATAAAGATAGGAGTGATACCAATGGAGAGGTAATTACCGGGAAGTAAGTGTTCATTGAAAAATTACAATTTAATATAAAGGAGTGATATTATATGTTTGTAAGATCCAAAGTCCGTTGTTTAACTTCATTGCTCGTAACAACAATGCTTATAGTTCCTGCATTTTCAACAACCGTTTATGCTGTTATAGGTGATGCAGGAGTTACAGAGCCGGAAGAATTTATTCTGCCCGATATTATATCTCAACAATAAGCAGAGGAACTTGGCTTGAAGTCTCGTGCTTATGATAAAGAAACAAACCTGTTTACCTTTGTTTTCGACAATGAGGACGGCACAGGCACGATGAAGGTCTTTAAGCACCCCGTAAAGTATTATGACGAAAACGGAGACATAAAGGATATAACCTTAAAGCTTGAGCAAACCGAGGACGGAGGGTACAAGACAGCCGACAACAGCATTATATCAAGTTTTCCGCAGAAGCTCTCAGACGGCATAGGCATTTCATGCGAGAATATAAACATAAGCATGAAGCCCGTAACCGGGAACGAAGGATATGCAGAGTGTGACGACCTAAGAAAAGTATCTTATCAGACGGACGAGTACACCGCTTATGAGTATCAGCTCACCTATACGGGATACAAGGAGGACATAGTTGTAAGTCAGTATACCGGACAGACCGAATACGACTTCATACTGAATACAAACGGTCTGGAGCTTTATGAAGAAAGCGGCTCATATAGTCTGCGTGACAGTGAGGGCAATATCTCAGCCGAAATAGGGGACATATTCGTTTTCTCGGCTGACAATAAGAACAACACTCTCGGCAGTATTACTTATGAGACTATAAAGGAAAACGATGAATACCTGCTGACCGTTCATGTCGATGAAGAGTATCTGAGCAGTGAGGATACGATTTATCCTGTTACTATTGATCCGTATATTTATGTAAACTATTCACAATCAGGCGGCTCAGCAATAAACGATGCTACAATTTGCAGCAATTATAATTCTACCGATAATGAAGCGAATTATCTTTATGTAGGCAAGCGCACGACCAAAGGCAAATCGAGAGCACTTATTAGTTTTCCTAATCTAAATTTGTCATCAATTTATTCATCAAGTAATGTTCAGAATGCTTATTTATATTTAAGCGAGGCAACTCCAACACAACAGAACGAGCCGTCAATGGAAGTTGAGTGCTGTATGTTCACTGGCTCATGGGCGCCGTCTTTTGTTACATGGAATAATGTTCAACCGGGAATTAATACTTACAGCCCTATTGCCTCAAAAGTGATTTCATATTCAAATACGGTTTCCAACAGTAACAGATATAAGTTCAATGTAATAGATGCTGTAAAACGGTGGGTTGATGCCAAAGATATACCGAATACTTCCGGCTCATTAACATATAATGTTTTCCGACCATATAGAGGGTTGACACTCAAGGCAACCGATACCGTAGAGGCAAGCACAACGGACTATTACAAAAAATTTGTATCTTATAACGCGGGAACTGAACAAAGTCCGAGTCTTACTATCAAATTTACATATGATATAACTTCTAATTTGTTTTATACGAAATATGATCCGGTGAAATATAATACATCAGTACAGGTTTCGTTTGGTGGTCAATCAACAGACTTGTATCGGTATCGTACTAACTGCTATGGGTATGCGTTTGGCTTGCTTTTAAATCATGGTGTTACAAATGAGCATGAATTTCTACCGGGTTATTTTACACAGCCAAATTTTGTTTTCCACTCATCTGGTCTTACGGTTTCTCAGTATGCAGAATTAATGGTTTCTTATCTTTCTGATGATGCAGATGCAATCGCTGATGCTACATACTACGATTATTCGGTTGAGGATATTACTACTACGGTAAATAATTCTGACACCGTTCCGCAGTATGGCTCAGGCTCACGATTGATAGCATTGGCAACGGGAAAAGATGGTAATGATTATGGATTCCATTTTTATATGCAAAACACCGATGGAACATGGTCACATAAAAGTGGTCTGTCAAATGTAAGCAATCTTTCATTAACCGATGATAATCATTTGCTGGGTTTTATTCTGACAAACGAAAACTTTAAAGGTCTTGCGAAAAGAGGAGCTGTAACTAACGGTCCTTTGAAATTTTTACTTATTACAAAAAGGCATGCTGTTCTTCCGTACAATTCATACAATTCCTTTGAGGTGATCGATAGAGGTGATTATCTTGAGACGGCAAGTACATACAGTGGTACTATAAATGTTGCTTCACACTTAGAATACGATAATGATTATGACACATTTTATCTGACAAATACCACTTCTAAGCAGTATAGGATTAGAGCAACATTTGACCCTGATGCAGATCCTGATTATGAGCTTACAGTGGAAATACGTAATAAATCCGGTACTTTGATCGTTTCGGAATCCGATGCAATTAGTATGGATTTTTATTACTCTCTCAGCGGAGGAAATCAATACTATATTAGGGCATATTGTGATGATATAAATTATAGTCAGTTGGCATCCGGTGTGCCACTATATTACACATTATCAATTACATAGGAGGTATCATTATGAACAAGAAAAAACTGATAACTGTCATAACCGCGCTTTCATGCATTCTCTGCCTGACCGCCTGCGCAGGAAACAACGCGGGAAGCAATACCGATACAGAGAATAGTGACAGCAAAAGCAGTGTGACGTCTGATAATTCCAACGTAGAGCTTACAAGCAATACCAAATTGTCGGGCAAGGATGCAATCGTTCCTGAAGATGAAAGACCAAAAGGGGAAATGACCGATGAACAGCGGAATGAATATCAGAAGGCATACAAGAAGGTGCTTGATGACGTTCTTGAATACGTTAACAAGCACAAGACGGAAGATTCCGATAACGATCTTTATTCCTATTCCTGGTATTATTCCGGTCCCCCAGAGTATGTGTATCAGAATGCGTTATTGTTAAATCAGGCTAAACCGAACATGAGAAAGCTTCAGATATCCGAGCTCAAGGAATTTCTCAGGACACATCTTGACAGTGAAAAGGGGTTTGATGAATTTCTCGTGGAAAAAACGATGCCTGACGGAACTAAGTACATGGGGTTTGACGGAACTCCGGTGTCGGAATTTAATGATGAATTCAGAAAGTGGCTCGCACAGATACAGGCTTACCCGGATGTGAGTGGCTATCTCGGAAACAACTGTATTCTGGTTTGGTGTGATGCGGACACTATAACCGAAAGAAGAGAAGAAATAAAGCTGCCGGAAACCTTCAGCGGCTGGGTGAACGGTACTGTGACCTATCGTACCTTTGACGAAAACGGAAATCTGCTGAATGAAGAAGTTATAATTGATGCAAACAATCATATATATAACTTCTGATACCGCAAAAGCCTTATAAAACACAAAATAGCAGGCGGCTCGCTTTATTCGGAGCCGCCTGCTTTAATGTGCTTATTTTACTATTGTACCGTACATACCGGGGCGCCTGTCACGGAAAAGCCCCCAACTCATACGCAGCTCATATGCTGCATCAAGGTCAAGCTCTGCACTTATCACCGTCTGACTCGTTCTGTCGGCAGAAGCAATGATCGCACCGCTTTCGTCAGTGATGAACGAGGACCCGTAAAAACAAAGGCTCGAGCTTTGATTGTTATTATCAGGCTCAGGAATCACCTTCTCAGTACCTATTCTGTTTGCCGCAATAACAGGAATAATATTTGCGGCAGCGTGCCCCTGCATACATCTTCTCCAATGCGGCATACTGTCCACGTCAAGTATAGGCTCAGAACCGATCGCCGTAGGATAAAGCAGCATATCCGCACCCATCAGTGCCATGCACCTTGCAGTCTCGGGAAACCACTGATCCCAGCAAATGCCCACACCTATCTTTCCGAACCGTGTATCCCATACCTTAAAGCCCGTATCTCCGGGTGTGAAATAAAACTTTTCCTGATAGAATTGGTCGTCCGGTATATGAGTTTTTCGATAAACACCTAAAACAGTACCGTCTGCGTCTATCATTGCTACTGAATTATAGGTATTGTTTACATCTCTTTCAAAAAAGCTCACAGGAATAACTACCCCAAGCTCCTTTGCAACAACAGAAAAACGCTTTACCGCAAGATTTTCTTCCAAAGGACGGGCAAGCTTATAGTAATTGTAGTTTTTCTCCTGACAGAAATACTTTGTTTCAAACAGCTCCGGCAGAAGAATAACATTTGCGCCCTCACCTGCTGCCTTTCTTACAAGATACTCTGCATTGAAAATATTGTCCTCTGCCTGACAGTGCATTGCCATCTGAACTGCGGCAGCCTTTACCTTTCTCATTTCGTTTCCTCCTTGTTTTGTTCCCGGCAGCTTACGCTTTGTTTATATAACCAAAGCCCTCCGCCATAGGTATCTGCTGTGTAATACAGTGAATATTTCCTCCTCCTATGAGGATATCTCTTGCATATATTCCGACAACCTCCCTTTCAGGAAAAAGCTCTGAAAGTATTTTCAGCGCTGTACTGTCGTTTTTATCACCGAACTGCGGCACTAACACATGACCGTTTGAGATATAGAAATTTGCATAAGATGCCGCAAGGCGCTCACCGGGTATTCTTGTGGGCTGACCGTTCATATCATCAAGACCTGCGCATTCCTCCTCCGTAACCGTAACAGGACTTGGCAAAGGCAGCTTATGCACCTTTATTTTTCTGCCCTTTGCATCGGTGGTGTTTTCAAGATAATCAAGACAGCTCTCTGACATCTCATACTGAGGATCGTCCTTATCGTCAGTCCACGAAAGAACAACCTCTGCCGGAGAAGTGAAAGCGCATATATTGTCAATATGTTCATTTGTTTCATCGTTATATATGCCCTTGGGCAGCCATAATACCTTTTCCGCCCCAAGATATTTCTTAAGTTCTTCTTCTATCTCAGCCTTTGACATATCGGGGTTTCTTCCTCCGCTGAGCAGACAGCTTTCGGTAGTCATTACAGTTCCTTCACCGTCACTGTGTATTGAGCCGCCCTCAAGAATAAAGCTTCTCTTGTCATAGGTATCGACATCAAGAAGGTCACAGAGCTTTCTCGCCATTTTATTATCCTTATCCCACGGAAAATATAATCCGTCAGCAAGACCTCCCCATGCATTGAAGCCCCAATCTATACCTCGGATATTTTTTCCGTTTGTAACAAATGTAGGCGCTACATCTCTTGCCCATGAATCGTCCGATTCCATTTCGACAACACGGACATTATCAGGCAGCATAAAGCGTGCCGCATCATAGTCGTCATACCTTGCACAGACTATAACCTTTTCACTCTTTGATATTACCCTGATAACCTCGGCAAATGCCTTTCTTGCAGCATAAGCTCCATTCTGCCAGCTGTCACGGCGGTGAGGGAATATCATAATGCAGCCGAAATGCGGTGAAAATTCGGCAGGCATATAAAAGCCGTCCTGCGACGGTACGGAATGAAGTATTTTCATAATATCCTTCCTTCTGACAAATTACCTTTAACGGCATTATATCATATCTCTCTGATATTTTCTATATAAATTCGCATTTAACGGTTGAAAAAACCGAAATATGTAGTATAATATAAGCGTTGATGCTTAAAGAGGTGATATAATGAAGAATTATGACAGTATCAGAGGCCTTATGTCAGAGCTTGAAGCCGAGGGCTTTCAGGAAGAAATGGATATTCTGCTCGGGGATAAATTCGGTGCAGTGAATGTTGCAGACAGCCACATAGCCTGCAATTTACCCGAATATATTGAGGAAGGTATCAGCAGTTCAATGATCGCAAATGAATCCGATGTTCAAAAGGCTAATGATCTCTTTAAATTTCCCTCAAAACAATTTTCAAAGCCTTATTTCCTGCACTGAAAACCAATACATATCAGCTTTGGGCGTGTATACGCCCATTTTTAATGCTTATAAAACAGCATTTTCTACAAAATTTTCATAAAAAGTATTGCACTTTATGTAAAACTATGCTATACTTGAAAAGCCGTCTTATGAAGGCGGTCACAAAAGCATCTTTGAAAGGAAAAGAAATATGTATTGGGTCAATGAATCTGTATTTTACCACATCTATCCGCTCGGCTTTGCAGGTGCACCGAGAATTAATGACGGCAAGCTTGAGTACCGTCTCGACAAAGTAATCGACTTTATCCCCCATCTTAAGGAAATGAATGTCAACGCTGTCTATTTCGGACCTGTATTCATGTCCACAACTCACGGATATGACACAAATGATTATTATAATATAGACAATCGTCTCGGCGATAACGAAAGCTTTGCTAAAATATGCAAAGCTCTGCATGACAACGGAATAAAGGTAGTTCTTGACGGTGTGTTCAACCATGTAGGCAGGGGCTTCTGGGCATTTGAGGACGTAAGAAGAAATCTGCAGTCCTCTCCCTATTGTTCATGGTTTCAGAACCTCAATTTCGGAGGAAGCAGCCCCTGGGGGGATCCATTCTGGTATGAGGGCTGGGAAGGCAACTATGACCTTGTAAAGCTCAATCTCCGCCACCCTGATGTCAAAAAGCACATCTTCGATGCTGTTGCAATGTGGATGGACAAATTCGGCATTGACGGACTCAGACTTGATGTAGCTTACTGTATGGATCAGGATTTTCTTCGTGAGCTTAAGCATTTCTGCAAGAGCCGTGACAATCAGTTCTGGCTCATGGGCGAGATAATACACGGCGACTATACCCGTCTTGCAAACCCTGACCTGCTCGACTCCTGTACTAACTACGAGTGCTATAAAGGCATTTATTCATCTCATAATGACCATAACTACTTTGAGATTGCTCATTCCCTTAACCGTCAGTTTGCAAACGGCGGTATCTATCACAACATCTATACCTATAACTTTGTTGACAATCATGATGTCAACCGTCTTGCAAGCACCGTTAAGGAGAGTGAAAACCTTAAGAACTGTTTCTCCGTAATGTACTTCATGCCCGGTGTCCCCTCTGTCTACTACGGCAGTGAATGGGGGATTCAGGGACAGAAAAGCCGTACGGAATATGACTCTCCTCTGCGCCCTTGTGTAAATGTAAGCGATATACAGGACAACAGTCTCTATCGTCATATATGCAGGCTCGGTGCTGTAAGGAGAAAGTATAAATCTCTCAAATACGGAAGCTTTAACAATACCGTAATAAAGAATGAACAGCTTGTATTCAGGCGTCAGTTTGAGGACGAGACAATATATATAGCCCTCAACCTGAGCGGAAATGATTTTGAGCTTGGATTCAATACAGACGGCGGATGCAGACTTTATGACGTATTTGACGGCAAAACACAGTATGACATAAACGGCAATTATGTAAATATCAGCATTCCTGCACACGGCACAAGAGTTCTTGTGCTTACAAACGGTGCAGCCCCTGAGTATCCCGATGAAACAGAGAGCGCCGCTGTACCTGAGGAAACATCTGAAGCACAGGTAAAAGCAGAAGAACAAACCCCTGCTGCTGACGAAAGGAAGCCGCTGCCGGCTGTAGGCACACCCGGAAAATACCGTCATTTCAAGGGCGGAGAATACGAGTTTATATGTCTCGCAAAGGACAGCGAGACGTCTGAAGAGCTTGTAATATACAAAGCTCTGTACGGTGATAAGGCTATATGGGCAAGACCTTCTGCAATTTTCTATCAGTATGTAAATGTTGACGGCAAGGAAGTACCAAGATTCGAGAAAATAGACTAAGGTGTATTGACACTAAGCTTTAAACAAGGAGCAAAGCTCCAACAAGCTCGCTTGATTGGAGCGAGCGACGCCGTCAACAGACGTCGGGGAGCTTTAGCTCCTG
>CACXGH010000186.1 GCA_902767175.1 uncultured Ruminococcus sp. | reverse complement strand
TGTCCGGTGGACACCTCTGCCGAAGGCAGAAGCACCGACCGAGCCGGCAGGCGAGACTCGGGGGACATCGACGCTTGTTATATTTAGTTTTACAATCACTTAGCAACTATATTGACAAGCTTGCCCTTAACATAGATCTCCTTGATTATGTTCTTGCCCTCGATAAACGGTACTACCTTCTCGGCAGCCTTTGCAAGTGCAAGTGCACCTGCCTGATCTATCTCTGCGGGTACTTTTATTTTGTCACGAACCTTGCCGTTTACCTGTACTGCAATTTCAACGCTCTCGTCAACGCATTTGCTCTCATCATACTCAGGCCATGCCGCACGGGAAACGAATCCCTCGCCAAGAGCAGCATTGCTCCATATCTCCTCTGCTGCATGAGGTGCAAACGGACTCATAAGGATAGTGAATATCTTCAGTTCTTCTTTTGTAACAGAGCCTGTTGCATATATATCATTGATAAGAGACATAAGCGCAGCTATAGCCGTATTGAATTTAAGAGTCTCTATATCCTCGCCGACCTTCTTTATCGTCTTATGGAAGGCGCTTTCAAGCTCGGGGCGTATCTCATTGCCCTTGATAATTCCCTCAAGGCCGCAGAAACGCTCGATAAAGCGGCGGCAGCCCTTTATGCTGCTTGAATTCCACGGAGCTGCATTCTCAAAGTCGCCGATAAACATCTCGAACAGACGCATTGTATCAGCGCCGTAGGTGTTGACAATATCGTCCGGGTTTACTACGTTTCCTCTCGACTTGCTCATCTTCTCGCCGTTTTCGCCAAGTATCATACCGTGACTTGTACGCTTGGCATACGGCTCGGGTGTAGGAACAACCTTTATATCATAGAGGAACTTATGCCAGAAACGGCTGTACAGCAGGTGAAGTGTGGTATGCTCCATACCGCCGTTATACCAATCTACAGGTGACCAATATTTAAGCGCCTCTTCACTTGCAAGAGCATTATCATTGTGGGGATCCATATATCTGAGGAAATACCATGAAGAACCTGCCCACTGAGGCATTGTATCTGTCTCACGCTTTGCATCTTTTCCGCACTTGGGGCATTTTGTATTTACCCAATCGGTCATCTTTGCAAGCGGTGACTCACCGTTGTCTGTAGGCTCGTAGGACTCTACATCGGGAAGCTCAAGCGGCAGTTCACTCTCCGGAACGGCTACAGCACCGCAGCACGGACAGTGTACTATCGGTATTGGCTCGCCCCAATAACGCTGACGGGAGAATACCCAATCTCTCAGCTTGAAGTTCACCTTAGCATGACCTTTGCCTGTCTTCTCAAGCTCCTCTATAATTCTTTTCTTTGCATCGTCTACAGAAAGACCGTCCAGATAACCTGAATTTACAAGTATTCCTGTTGCACAGTCTGTGAAGGCTTCCTTCTGGACATCTTCTCCGCCCTTTACTACTTCAATGATGGGCAGGTCAAATTTCTCAGCAAAGTCATGGTCACGGGTATCATGTGCCGGAACCGCCATGATAGCGCCTGTACCGTAGGATACAAGTACATAGTCGGAAATAAATATCGGTATCTGTCTGCCGTTTACCGGGTTAACGGCTTCAACGCCGTCAATGCGGACACCTGTTTTATCCTTTGCTACCTCTGTACGTTCAAAGTCAGACTTTCTTGCGGCAGCCTGCTGATAAGCTCTTATCTCCTCCATGTTTCCTATAACGGAGGAAAGCTTTTCAATTATCGGATGCTCCGGAGAGATGACCATATATGTCGCACCGAAAAGCGTATCCGGTCTTGTTGTATATACAGTCAGCGTATCGCCTGTTGTAGTAGTAAAATCCACCTCTGCACCTGTTGAACGGCCTATCCAATTCTTCTGCTGAGCCTTGACTCTCTCAGGGTAATCAACAAGGTCAAGGTCGTTTATGAGTCTGTCTGCATAGGCGGTTATTTTCAGCATCCACTGAGACTTTACCTTTCTTACTACGTCACTGCCGCATCGCTCGCACACACCGTTTACTACCTCCTCATTTGCAAGCACGCACTTGCAGGAGGTACACCAATTCACAGCCATTTCCTTTTTATATGCAAGACCGTTTTCAAACAGCTTGAGGAATATCCACTGTGTCCACTTATAATACTCAGGATCGGTAGTGTTTATCTCCCTGCTCCAATCAAAGGAGATACCCAGAGCCTGAAGCTGACTCTTGAAGCGTGCTACGTTCTTTTCGGTAACAAGCTTGGGGTGTACATGATTTTTTATGGCATAGTTCTCTGTCGGCAGACCGAAAGCGTCCCAGCCGATCGGATAAAGCACGTTATAGCCCTGCTGTCTGCGCTTTCTTGCAACAATATCAAGGGCTGTATATGATCTCGGGTGTCCTACATGAAGACCCTGACCGGAGGGGTAGGGAAATTCTATAAGCGCATAGAATTTCTTTTTATCACTTACAGGCTCGGCATGGAATATGCCTGCCTCCTCCCATTTTTTCTGCCATTTTGATTCAATACTTTTATGATCGTATTTCAAAGCTGTTCCTCTCCTTTTTCTCGTATTATTTATCCTTTGTCGGAAAAAGCATATTGAGCGGCATCTCCTCTATATCGGAAATATCCTCCTGCTCTCCGTCCTCCCAGAGTCTTTCAAGGCTGTAATACTCACGGGCTTCCTCAGAGAAAACATGGACTATTACATCAACATAGTCAAGAAGTATCCATGAATCGGAGCGATAGCCCTCTATATGGCTCACACCAACTCCCTCATTGTCAAGTCTGTATTCGACATTATCTGCAAGTGACTTTACATGAGTATTTGAAGAACCTGTAGCTATTACAAAATAATCTGCAATAGATGAGATATCACGGATCTTTATGACCCTGATATCCTCTCCCTTTCTTTCACACAAAGCCTTAGCCGCTGCTCTTGCGGTCTCAAGTGATGTCATATTATTCCTCCTTTTAGCGGCAGTGCCGTATATTATGTCCGATTATCTCCGGAACGCCGTCTGACGAAAAAGCTCCTCGTATATACGATGTTTTTCAGGTTACCGGACAGGTATGTTATTTATTCTTATTCTTTGCCCTCAGAGCTGCCATTTCATTATAGCCTGCAAACGTATCGGGAGCAATAGTTACCTTTCTGCCTGCAAGCTCTGCGATGGTAAATGACATTCCCTCCATTACGGCATCGTCAAGGTTTTTATCGGCTATCTTGCGCATTTTGTCAACACCGTCATAGTCACGGTCAGCAGAGGTAAAATCAGCAACAAATATCACCTTATCGAGAAGTGTCATTCCTGCTCTGCCCGTTGTATGATATCTGATAGCGTCTATTACTTCCTTATCTTCTATACCAAGCACCACCTGAACATAAGCGCTCCCCGATATAGCGTGCCATAGCTTCGGAGACTCTCTTTCAAGCTCCGACAGTTCTATGCCCGCTTTTCTGATCAGCTCCATCTGCTCCTCTGCATCAGTTTCCTTAGTAGCATCATGAAGTATTCCTGCAAGCTCCGCTTTTTCGGCGTCCGCTCCGTATTTAAGTGCAAGACGGACAGCCTCCTTGGCAACATTCTTTGAATGCTTGAAGCGGGCTGTTTTCATTCTTTTGCTTATGATATCCTCATACAGCTTAAATCCCATTTTATCAGCTCCAAACAGTATTATCATACTCATACTGTATTATTATAGCAATTATCCTGCTCTGTTTCAAGCAAAACAGCATATTTTTTATGCAAACAAAAATACCGCCAGGTCATAGACCGAATGGATAATAACTGACGGCCATATACTTCTGCACCTCATCATGATAATACCGAAAAGAACGCTCAGCAGCATGACTGTAATAAATCCGAAGCCTGTAAATGCCGAAACGAACATACCCTTATATATCCACCTCGGAAAATGAATCAGAAGGAACATTACCGCATTTATTCCCAGAGCAGTATTCTGCTTTGCCTTTGTATCAGCTCCTGTCAGCATGGAATTGAGCATAAATCCCCTGAACACCGTTTCCTCGCTTATGCCAACCAGCAGAGACGTTATCAGCATAGAGACATCAAAGTCCCCGCTTATCTGAAAGCCGTGCCTTCTTATCAGCGAGCCGCCGATAACTATAGCAGCAAGCACAAAGGATATCAGCGTATATTTCACGCAGCCCTTATGGAATGAGAAAAGTTCTCTTATGCCGATATACAGCTCCGATGAAAAGTGTTTTATCAGCAAAACCGCAGGCAGGGTCCACACGAGATTTTTGATCAGACCGTCCTCTGTCAGCACAAACAGCCACTGCTCATTTATGCCAGCCTCCATTATCGGATAAAGTAATATATGCAGCAGCGACCACATTGAATATATCCACACGGCAAACAAAATAAAAGCCGCCGCAAGCTTTTTGTTTTTCAGCATACAGTCAACCTTCCTCATATTCCGGGACCGCTCCCGGCAGATACAATCCCTTTTCCCTGATATATCTTGCTACGCCCGAGGGCACAAGACCCGAAATATCGCCGCCGTTTTTTATAAGCTCACGCACCTGTGTCGATGATACGCTCATTACACTCAGGTCAAGGATCTCTGTTTGTGCCCCGAGAGACGACAGCAGCTTTGAATGCTCCCTGAGTATCTCTATATCATCGCTGTTTCTCGGAAGAGCACATATAACTGCAAGTCTGAATATCTCTGACGGCTGTTTCCATGTCTGTATTGTCAGGAAGGAATCTGCTCCCGTTATCAGATAAAGCTGTGAATCGGGATATATTTCTTTCAGCGCTCTCAGTGTTTCGTATGTATAGCTTGCTCCTTCACGCTTAAGCTCTATGTCACATATTTCAGTATTCTGATAATCACTGAAAGCCAGCCTGCACATTTCTGCCCTATGATGCGGTGCTGCAGCTCCGCCCATAAGCTTGAACGGTGAGATATAAGCAGGTACCACAAGCACCTTATCAAGCGACAGTCTGTTTACAAAAGCCTGTGAAAGCTGAACATGACCGTTATGAACGGGGTCAAAGCTGCCGCCGAAAACCGCAATTCTCATTTTAATGCTCCTTTCGTCTGTGATCCATTCAAATATAATATGCGGACAGATATCCGATGCTTTTATATCTGTCCGCCTGTATATAATTATTTTCCGCTTTTTCTTCTTTCTTTCGGCAGCTCAATCTTAGGCTCATCGGGGTTCCTTCTGTAAAGCACGAACTTGGAGCCAATAACCTGCACGACCTCGCTCCTTGTTTCAAGAGCTATCTGCTCAGCCGCCTCACGGGAGTCGATATCAGCCGTCTCCAGCACCTTGCCCTTGATAAGCTCTCTTGCCGTGAGAGCATCGTCCGCCTGTTTGATTATCTGACCGCTCATTCCGCCCTTG
>CACXGH010000185.1 GCA_902767175.1 uncultured Ruminococcus sp. | reverse complement strand
GGCATCCGGCACGGGCGGCACACAGTGCCGCAATGCTCCGTTATCCGCCCACGCAGCCAAAAGGCTGCTTTCGGGCTGGCTGAAAAAATATTATGGCACGGTGTACTATTGCCTGTATACCGTGCCTGCTTTATTAATTAAAGAACTCTTGGCGCGGTGCTCGCCAAGCTCGCTCTGACTTTCAGCCCAAACATTCTTCGTCTGCGATTATCAGCCCAACACGCCCTTACGGTGCGCTTATGGGCGGTTGATGATTGGAACGCAAGTTACGCTTCCGTAATTGCATTGCAGCTAATTACCGCAGAGGCACTCCACGGAGATCAACTTTTTAAAACTGATATATGAGAGCGTATAAATTCCTTCTTCTAAAATTCAACTTGTGTGTTTATATTTACATATTTAGTCAGCGGTTTCAGGAAAGGGGTATGGGGAATGACCCTTTTTCCGCCGGAAAAGGGTTTTCCCCATGTGACTGTCCCGGCAAAATTGATTTCCGTGATAGGCACTCGCACACACTTGACAAGGGAATAAATTAGTGTTATTATAGTTTTGCAATAGGGCAACTGCAATGAAAAGGACCTGTTTTTATAAAGTACAGACAGAGAATGGCGGTCGTTGGCTGTAAGCCGCCTGTGTATAAAAAACAGCACCACCTTGGAGCAGTACGGCGAACGGAGCTTTCCTTAAGCCGTAACGCAGGTCTGCGTTAAAGACGTTGAGTTATCTCACTGAGCGGCGGCTTTGTGCCGTTTAATCAGGGTGGAACCGTGGAGCATAACGCCCCGCCCCTGAGCTGTTGTTTCGGCAGCTTCAGGAGCGGGGCGATTTTAATGCATAGAAAGAAAACAGGAGGTATTATTATGATCAAAGTTGAACTTAAGGACGGCATAGTAAAGGAGTTTGAAAAAGGAACTACAGCCGCAGATATCGCCAAAAGCCTTGGTGCAGGTCTGTATAAGGCTGCCTGTGCCTGCAGAATAGACGGTGTATCCTGCGACCTCAGAACACCGGTTGAAAATGACTGTAGACTTGATATTGTTACTTTTGACGAGACAGACGGAAAAAAGGCATTCTGGCACACAACATCTCATGTGCTTGCACAGGCTGTAAAGAGACTTTTCCCTAACGCTAAATTTGCTATCGGTCCTGCTATCGACAACGGCTTCTATTATGATTTTGATGTAGAGAAGCCATTCTCCCCCGATGACCTTGAGAAAATTACGGCAGAGATGAAGAAGATAGTCAAGGAAGGTCTTGATGTAGAAAGATTTCTTCTGCCGCCCGATGAAGCAGTCAAGCTTCTTGAGGATATGAACGAGCCGTACAAGGCAGAGCTTTGCAAAGAGCATTCAGATAAGGGTGAGCCTATCAGCTTTTATAAGCAGGGCGAATTTACAGACCTTTGTGCAGGTCCTCATCTTATGAATGTCTCTGCTATCAAGGCGATCAAGCTCACCGCCTGCACAGGCGCATATTGGAGAGGTGACTCAAAGAATACTCAGCTATGCAGAGTTTACGGCATATCCTTCCCTAAGGCTTCAATGCTTGAGGAACACCTCAGAATGCTCGAAGAGGCAAAGCTGCGTGACCACAACAAGATCGGCCGTGAGCTTGAATATTTCACAACAGTCGACTATGTCGGTCAGGGACTCCCTGTCCTTCTGCCTAAGGGCGCAAGAGTTATTCAGCTCCTTCAGAGATGGGTGGAAGATGTAGAGCAGAAGCACGGCTGTCAGCTTACAAAAACTCCTCTCTTTGCAAAGAGAGAGCTTTATAAGATATCGGGACACTGGGATCACTATCTTGACGGTATGTTTGTAATGGGCGATCCGAATGACGAGACAAAGGAATGCTTTGCACTGCGTCCTATGACCTGTCCGTTCCAATATCAGGTTTACCTGAATAAACAGCGTTCATACCGTGACCTTCCCATGCGTCTTACAGAGACTTCAACTCTTTTCAGAAACGAAGCTTCAGGTGAAATGCACGGCCTTATCCGTGTACGACAGTTTACTATTTCAGAGGGACATTATGTTCTTCGTCCCGACCAGCTCGAGGAGGAATTCAAAGGCTGTCTTGAGCTTGCAAAGTATTTCCTTGATACAGTAGGACTTCTTGAGGACTGCACATTCCGTTTCTCACAGTGGGATCCTGCAAATCCCAACAATAAGTATGAGGGAACTGCAGAACAGTGGGAACACGCTCAGTCTGTCATGAAGAAAATTCTCGACAATATCGGTCTGAAATACGAAGTAGGAATAGATGAAGCTGCTTTCTATGGTCCTAAGCTTGATATTCAGTACAAGAATGTATTCGGCAAAGAAGATACTATAGTTACTATTCAGATAGATATGCTCCTTGCAGAGAAATTCGGTATGTACTATATAGACAGTGACGGTCAGAAAAAGCTGCCCTATATCATTCACAGAACATCTCTCGGCTGCTTTGAGAGAACACTTGCTTATATGCTTGAGCATTTTGCAGGCGCACTTCCCCTGTGGCTCAGCCCGGAACAGGTAAGAGTTCTTCCGATAAGCGAAAACCTTTCGGATAAGGCAAAGGTAATAGAGCAGGCACTTACCGCTGCCGGCATACGCACAACATCAGATCTGAGAAGCGAGAAGATCGGTTATAAGATCCGTGAGGCTCAGCTTGAAAAGATCCCATATATGCTTGTTGTCGGCAATAAAGAAGCAGAAAGCGGCACAGTATCTGTCCGTTCACGCAAGCAGGCAGACATGGGCGCTATGCCTCTTGATGACTTTATTTCTCTTGCACTCAAGGAGATCGACTCAAAAGCAAAATAAGCAAACTATCATATAAATAAATCATGCACCTGCACAGTCTGAACTGCAGGTGCATGATTTTGTTTTTTAAACAAGGAGCAAAGCTCCAACAAGCTCGCTTGATCGGAGCGAGCTACGCCGTCAACAGACGTATGGCACCCGCCGAGCCGGCAGGCGAGACTCGGGGGACATCGACGCTTGTTATAATTCTTTACGAAGTTTCACAGCCGACTGATAATGCATCAATATCATCAATAAGAACAAGACCGTTTTTACGTTTGCCGAGAAGTCTGATCCTTCCCTTGCCGCTGCCGCCGTTCCATAATGTCTTGTGTACTCTCTCTCCGTTCGGGTTTTCATAATTTATCAGAAGCATATCCGATTTTTTACAGGTTATATCCGTAAGCATTATAGCATTTCTGTTTTCCTGACGGATATGCCAGATGATTTCCGAAGCCGTTTCGGTTATGCTGAATTTTGTACGCGGAAGTGTCCAGAACTTTGAAAAATTGAATTCGTACTCTTTACCCTCATGATAGAACGCTCCAAGCAGCTTTCTGTCAAGGGGCAGAAAAAACACCTTCGGTTTGCCGCCGCCTATGTCGAACGCACTGTTTTCAAGTCTATTGCCTGTTTTTCTGCTTATGAGCCTGCATGATGAAAGCCAGATCCACGGGTCCGTAAAATCACAGCCCCAATTCTTGTCTGCATAGCCGAATGATGTCTCCGGAGTAACAATATATCTTTCCCCGTTGAAAATGATTTCCCCGGAATAAAGAGTTTTTATTCCTTCAGCGTGCCAATACATCTGAAAGGCTTTTATATCACGGAAAAGCTTTCCTGCACCGTATCCTACGTTAAAAGCTATCTTCTTATCAAGCTTTAGCTTCCATTCCATTGAGCCTGCATCACTCATATATTCGGAATGAACTTTCGCTTCGTCACGGGTAACCTCCACTCTGCCCCTCAGCTCTGTATCCGATGCATAGCAGTCGCCTGCACCGACTGAATAGGGAGCTGTTTTGTGAAGCCTTATTTTATTGATTCCGAAAAACCTGTGAAGCTGACAGTGTTCTTCTCCCCAGCAGCCCGCCTTTACCATGAGATATGAAGGCTTTATACCCCTTGCTTTGTTTTCGGGAAGCTGTCCGAAAACAGGCGCATCGCCGCCAAGCTTAGGATTACAGATAAAAAATTCTATGAAAAACTGTTTTTCTTCGCCTGTACTTTCTTTTATAGCGGTAAATGAATGCCACCACCAATCATAGCCCTTTTTTGCGAATTTTCCGTCAAGCATAAATGCGTTTCTTGTTTTGTCCTGCTTATTAAACACAATTATCACTCCTTCATCTCATGTTTCTATTATAGCCGCAATCCGCTTATTCGTCAACACACTGCCCCTTTCCTGAAACCGCCGACTAAGACCGTGAATATAAACACACAAGTCAAATTTTAGAAGAAGGAATTTAAACAAGGAGCAAAGCTCCAACAAGCTCGCTTGATTGGAGCGAGCGACGCCGTCAACAGACGTCGGGGAGCTT
>CACXGH010000184.1 GCA_902767175.1 uncultured Ruminococcus sp. | reverse complement strand
TGTCCGGTGGACACCTCTGCCGAAGGCAGAAGCACCGACCGAGCCGGCAGGCGAGACTCGGGGGACATCGACGCTTGTTATATTAATACTTATATAAATAACGCTGTTTAAGATAATAGCAGTATTACATATCAGGTCAAAATGACTTGAAAAATATACCATGAATTATTATAATAATGGTGTAACCTTTTTCCTTCATTAAGATTATTAAGATAAGCAGGTGATAAAATGCTATTTATCTGCATGGCTATGATCGACGACCCTCAGGATAAACAGACCTTTGAACAGATCTATCTTGAAAACAGAGATTTTTTGTTTAACTATTCATACAGGATACTCCGTGATGAAAGCTCCGCTGAGGATGCCGTTCATGATGCATTTCTTTCTCTTGCACGGTATTATGACAGATACAAGCAGCTCAGCAGAGAGCAGATAAGAAAGCTGCTGACTATTACCGCAAGAAATGCTGCATTTAAGATCTACAATCACCGCAAAAGAGAAAACGTTACAGAAGAAATATATAAGGATGATGAAATAATACAGGACATTTCTGTCGACACCGAAAAAAAAGATATCAAGCGTATACTCTTTGAAATGGTAAAGTCGCTCGACAGTAAATATTCCGATGTCATTATGCTTAAATACTACTGTGACCTGAGTGTCAACGAAATAGCAGCAGCTCTTGACCTCACTCCCGAGAATGTCAAGGTGCGTCTGCACAGGGCAAGAGCCTTGCTGAAAACCAAGCTGGAAGGAGTTGGAATAAATGAAGGATAAGGATTTTGACAGACTTCTTAATGACAGCATAAAGCAGTACGGACATGAATACTATCACGGTGCTGACGGACCTGTAGATACAGGACCTGCTCCCGTACATTATTTCAGAGATGATTTTCTCAGCGACATAAATGTATCGGAAAAGCCAAAAAAGCCCGTTATTCTCAAGATACTCCCCTATCTTTCCGCCGCTGCGGCTGTAGTTATTGTTGTTGCTGCCGTTACAATTCTGCCTAAAATATTAAGCGGCCGTTCCGGTATTTCTACTACATCTCCATGGAATATTGCATCGGATCTGTCTCCAAAAGAAAGCACTGCAGAGGGAACAAGTATTGTATCTCAGACATCTTTACCATTTTCAAATAATGAAGCCGCACATTACGATGATGAATACAATGACACAGCCTCACGCAGCGTCTCATATCAGAATGCCTATGAAACTGAAGATACCGATCGGGCAAATCATGCCGTTGAACCGGGGAAATCAGCTTCCTCAGTGCCTTCTCCGTCAGCAGGCATAACTGTTATTCCCGACAGCGTCAGCATTACAGTCATCTTCAAAGAAAAAGAGCTTAGTCTTTCGGGAGCCGAACTGAAAGCGCTTTTTAATCCTGTTTCAGAAATAATGACATCAGACTATCTGTCGTATGTTCCAGACAGATTAGCAGATACGGGAGATCTCGGCACAATATCAATCACTTCAAACGGAACGGACAAAGTCATAATCAAAAACCTTCCCTATGACACGCTCAATATATCAATAGGCAGCAGTGAGATATTTATTACGGCTGTTTCGGACGGAAAGAAGGAACGTTATTCCTGCGGCAGCAGTGATATCAACTATTCGATACTGACCTCGCTGCTTGATGTATATTATTCAAGATAAGAATTCCGGCAATCCCTGAAAATAAAAGTCAGTGAATTTTTCGTTCACTGACTTTTTCCGTATTGTGTTCTGTTATAACCCCAAAAGCTCCTTTGCCCTGTTTACCTGCTCCTGAGTTGGTGCAGGAACTCCCTCAAGCGGATAGTCTATGCCAAGATCACGCCATTTCATTAAACCAAGTGTATGATACGGCAGTATCTCCACTCTTTCGACAGTTTTCAGCGATGATATAAATTCCCGCATTTTTCTCAGGTCGTTTTCGTCATCTGTTATTCCCGGAACAAGAACGTGTCTTATCCACATTTTCTTTCCTTTGTCCGACAGGTATCCTGCCATTTCAAGTATATTTTTATTGCTTTTTCCTGTAAGTTCAATATGTTCCTCTTCATTCATAATTTTCAGGTCAAGCAGAACAAGATCCGTTACATTCATCAGTCTGTCGAATTTTTCAAGATATTCGCTGTCCGTTGAAAACGGCTCGCCTGCCGTGTCAAGAGCCGTACTTATTCCTTCTTTATGTGCAAGCGTAAAAAACTCCGTAACAAACTCGGACTGCAAGAGCGGCTCGCCTCCGCTCACAGTAATACCTCCGTTGTTCCTCCAATATGTCTTATATCGTCTTACCTGAGAAAACAGCTCCTCTGCTGTTTTCTGCTCTCCTTCACCGCACCATGTATCGGGATTATGGCAGTATTTACAGCGCATACGGCAGCCTTTCAGGAATACTACCGTTCTTACTCCAGGACCGTCAACAAGCCCGAATGTTTCAAGCGTATGGATAATTCCCTTTTTTCCCATATCTTACATCTCCGATTATTTATAATATAAGATAAACATAAAGGACAGCAATTCTGCTGTCCTTCTTTTTTAATGACTTACAGTGTCTTATGGCAGGTACGGGCAATAACATCAAGCTGCTGCTCTCTGGTAAGGTCGATGAACTTTACTGCATAACCCGATACACGGATAGTAAAGTTTGCATACTCCTCTTTCTCGGGGTGCTCCATTGCATCAATGAGCTTTTCAGTACCGAATACGTTTACATTGAGGTGATGTGCGCCCTGGTCAAAATAGCCGTCCATTACCTGTACAAGATTATCTATGCGCTCCTGCTCCTCATGACCGAGAGCATCGGGGCTTATTGTCTGCGTATTGGAAATACCGTCCAATGCCCAATGATAGGGCAGTTTTGCGACAGAGTTAAGTGACGCAAGAAGTCCGTTCTGCTCTGCGCCGTAGCTCGGGTTTGCGCCCGGAGCAAGCGGAGCGCCTGCACGCCTTCCGTCAGGCATATTGCCTGTTGCCTTTCCGTATACGACATTTGAAGTTATCGTCAGAATAGAAGTCGTCGGCTCTGAATTCCTGTAGGTATGGTGCTTCTTTATCTTCTCAAGGAATGTTCTGAGCAGCCATACTGCGATATCGTCTGCACGGTCGTCATCATTGCCGTACTTGGGGAAATCACCGTCTATTGAGAAATCTATGCATATTCCTGCATCATCTCTTATAGCCTTTACACGGGCATACTTGATAGCGCTGAGTGAGTCTACCACATGAGAGAAGCCTGCAATACCTGTTGCGAATGTCCTGCGGACGTCTGTATCTATAAGAGCCATTTCCGCAGCTTCATAATAATACTTGTCATGCATATAATGGATAAGGTTGAGCGTATTTACATAAAGACCTGCAAGCCAATCCATCATTATCTCATAAGCCTCAATAACCTCATTATAATCAAGGTATTCAGATGTTATCCTTCTGTATGGGGGTGCTACCTGCTCACGGTTTTTAGCGTCAACACCGCCGTTAAGCGCATAAAGCAGACACTTTGCAAGATTTGCTCTTGCTCCGAAGAACTGCATCTCCTTGCCTGTCTGTGTAGCGGATACACAGCAGCATATCGAGTAATCATCACCCCATACGGGTTTCATTACGTCATCGTTCTCGTACTGAACAGAGCTTGTATTTATAGATATCTTGGAAGCATACTTCTTGAAGTTCCCGGGAAGTGCAGAGGAATAGAGCACCGTCAGATTAGGTTCGGGGGACGGTCCCATATTTTCAAGCGTATGGAGGAAACGGAAGTCGTTCTTTGTTACCATAGACCTGCCGTCACAGCCGATACCTGCAACCTCAAGAGTCGCCCATACGGGATCTCCAGAGAAAAGCTGATTATATGAAGGTATACGGGCAAACTTGACAATTCTGCATTTCATTACAAAATGGTCAATAAGCTCCTGCGCTTCCTGCTCAGTAAGAATACCTCTGTCAAGGTCACGCTGGATATAAATATCAAGGAAGGTGGAGACTCTGCCCACGCTCATAGCAGCGCCGTTCTGAGTTTTTATTGCGGCAAGATAGCCGAAATACAGCCACTGAACTGCTTCTCTTGCATTCATTGCAGGCAAGGAAATATCATATCCGTAAATTTTCGCCATTTCCTTCATTCCTGCGAGCGCTCTTATCTGCTTTGCAAGCTCCTCACGAAGCCTTATGACATCATCTGTCATTGTGCCGTCTCCACAGTTTGCAAAGTCCTTTTTCTTCTGCTCGATAAGATAATCTATGCCGTAAAGAGCGACTCTTCTGTAGTCACCGACAATTCTGCCTCTGCCGTAGGTATCGGGCAGACCCGTAATTATCTTATTATGACGCACCTTCTTCATCTCAGGTGTATATGCGTCAAATACTCCCTGATTATGTGTGGTTACATATTCGTTGAATATCTTATGAAGCTCCCCGTCAGGAGTATAGCCGTAGGTCTCGCAGGCCTGCTCTGCCATTTTAATACCGCCGAACGGCATAAATGCACGCTTCAGGGGTTTGTCTGTCTGTATGCCTACTACCTTTTCAAGGCTTTTGTCCTCAGATATATAGCCTGCGCCGTATGATGTAAGACCTGAAACCACCTTAGTCTCCATATCAAGCACGCCGCCCTTGGCTCTTTCTTCCTTTTGCAGATTCTGAACAATATTCCAGAGCTTTTTTGTTGCTTCTGTAGGGCCTTCAAGGAATGATTCGTCACCGTAATAGGGCTTATAGTTTTTCTGAATAAAATCTCTCGTATTGATCTCAAGCTTCCATATTCTTCCCTCAAAGCCTTCCCAAGCCTGAGCAAATTCCTTCTTCATCTAATTACTCCCTTCAGTTTTTTAGTAAGGACAGGTAGTTTTATCTGATTTATTGATGCATTTTGTTTTGTATATCATATCATAAATGCTGTCCTTGATTATGTTCCGTACCTTAAATATATAGCGAATTTACACTTTTGTCAACCGTTTGACATTCATTATTTATTAATCGTTCTATTGACTAAAAAATAGTAATAATTCTTGTATTTACTGTTCATCTTTTAATTGATATAAGCAAAATTATACTATATATTGTGTATGTATAATGTAAAACGCAGTATTTATTGTGTTTTATTGATAAATTCATCTTTAGAATATATCAGTGCATATATATCTTATTATTTAATATAACCACCATCAAGGACATTGAATGCTCGGTAAGTATGTTAAAGCGAGTGTAACGAGTGCCGCCGGTGCGTGACCGCACAGGACAATTCGCACTGCCGTTCGCATATGCTCACTCTGTCATCGTCAAAGGATACTTCATCGCTGCGGCATCCGGCACGGGCGGCACACAGTGCCGCAACGCTTCGATATCCGCCCACGCAGCCAAAAGGCTGCTTTCGGGCTGGCTGACAAAAGAATTAAGGTACGGTATTCTACTGCCTGTTCACCGTGCCTGCTTTATTGAGTAAAGAACTCTCGGCACGGTCGATTAACTGCTGGTGCGGTCAATTAACTGCCGATTTGCATTTCTGACACCGTGAATCGACACCGGAGGCACTCCGCCGGCGCGGTCAATTAACTGGCGGAGGGGTTAATAGCCGCGAATCGACAGCGGAGGCACTCCGCTTGACAAGAGGGGGGAATTTCTGATAGAATGATGAAGTTAAACTTATAAAAGCATGAAAATGACAGGAAAGAAAGAGAAAAGAGGAAAAAAATGAATAATACAAGTGTAGTAACGGGCTTTAAGGAGCTTATGCTTGATTCAAGGATAATGAAGGCACTTGATGATATGGGATTTGAAGCACCTACAGAAATACAGGCTCAGGCAATACCGCTGATAAGGGAAGGCAGGGATATAATAGGCAGGTCTCAGACAGGCACAGGAAAGACAATGGCTTTTGCAATACCTGCAATAGAAAAGATCGACCCCCGTAACGATAAAGTGCAGGCTATTATCATGTGTCCCACAAGAGAGCTTGCTTTACAGTGCAGTGAGGAAATAAAGAAGCTCACCAAGTATATAAACGGCATCAGACCTGTCGAGGTCTACGGCGGAGCACCTATGGATAAGCAGATAACACGGCTGAAAAGAGCTAACATTGTTATAGGCACACCCGGAAGAATAATGGACCACATGAGGAGAAAAACTCTCAAGCTTGATCATATAAAATTCGTTGTGCTTGATGAAGCAGACGAAATGCTGAGCATGGGCTTTAAAGAGGATATGGAAACGATACTCAGAGAAACACCTGAGGAAAGACAGACTGTACTCTTTTCGGCAACAATGCCGCCCTCAATACTCGCACTCACGGGAGAATTCCAGAAAGAGCCTCAGATGGTCGAGGTGAGCAGAAAGCAGATAACACTCGACAATATAGTACAGCAGTATGTTGATGTGCCTATGGGAAGAAAAGCAGACGCATTAAAGCTTCTTCTCTATTATTATGCGCCCTCGCTTTCTATGGTATTCTGCAATACTAAAAAAATGGCTGACGAACTTACAGAAAGCCTGCAGAAAAGCGGCTTCAATGCAGACGCACTTCACGGAGATCTTAAACAGTCACAGCGAAATGCTGTTATGGATAAGTTCAGATACGGAACTACCTCTGTGCTTGTAGCGACCGATGTTGCGGCAAGAGGTATTGATGTAAACGATGTTGAATTTGTTTTCAACTATGATATACCGCAGAATAATGAATACTATGTCCACAGAATAGGCAGAACGGGAAGAGTAGGCAAGAACGGCACATCTGTTACTATATGCAGCGGCAGACGGCAGGTACTTGCCCTTACGGAAATTGTCCGGGGGCTTAAATGCAGCATTGAAGAAATACCCGTTCCGACAGGTGACGACATAAGAAGCAGACTGACAGAAAAAAATTCAGAAAGTGTTGTTTCGGTACTTGAAAGCGGCAAAGGAAAAGCTTATACTGAAATGGTAAACAGTCTTTTAGAAAAGGGGTATTCACTGTTTGACATCGCCGCAGCAGCTTTGCAGATGAATTTCTCAGACAAAGAAATAAAAATAGCGGATATCAGGCAGGAAAGAAAGCAGTACGGCAAAAGGGCTGATATTGATTTCAGCAAAATACTCATTGATATAGGACGCTCAAGTCATGCAGCGCCCAATCATATAGTCGCATCTATCACAGAGAGAAGCCCTCTTCATGGCTCCGATATAGGCAAAATTGAAATATACGATGATTATTCGGTAGTTTCAATTCCGTCTGACAGCGTTGAAACGGTACTTGACCATATGTACGGTGCTAAAGTCTGCGGCAGACCTGTAAAGTCACGCCCGTTTGAAGAAAAGCGCCCTGCTGTACAAAACCGCCGTGACAAACATGACAGAAAAGGAAAGTCAAAGGGTGAACGCAGGAGCGGCAATCCACGCCCTGATAACCGCAGACATGATAACAAAAGACCTGCCGTGCATAATACAAGGCGCAGGGGCAGGTAAACGGAGTCCGATTCTGACTTTCGGGATAACACGTCCGGATAACCGACTTTTACTGCTTATTATTCCAATCACTTATCATATATATTTTCTCTTTGAAATAACATATTGCAAGCGTTTCGTTAAAATTGTATCTGCTCTTTTAAACAAGGAGCAAAGCTCCAACAAGCTCGCTTGATTGGAGCGAGCGACGCCGTCAACAGACGTCGGGGAGCTTTAGCTCC
>CACXGH010000183.1 GCA_902767175.1 uncultured Ruminococcus sp. | reverse complement strand
TGTCCGGTGGACACCTCTGCCGAAGGCAGAAGCACCGACCGAGCCGGCAGGCGAGACTCGGGGGACATCGACGCTTGTTATATTTGTAAAACAAATGATCTTCCAAGGTCACGGACAGTCCTGTTATATAAAAAAATATTACATCGCTATTATATAGCCATAATGCAGGCTTGTCAACACAAAGTTGCATAAATTGCATTTAATTATTCAATATAAGAAAAACCAGCCCTGATTTGCAGGATATTTTTAAATAATTTGCAAGATAAAATAATAAAATTGCAAAATTGTATTGACAAATTCATTTTTATGATGTATACTTCAAACAACGAAACAACAAAGGCGTTGTAAGCAATGGGGCTTGCAGCGCCTTTGTGTTTTGTAACAATGATAATAAAGGAAAGACAGGAGAGATCACTATGGAAAATGTAACAGAGCTTTTTGGAAGTATGGTATTCAATGACAGAAAAATGCAGGAAAGGCTTCCTATTACGACTTACAAGGCATTGAAGAAAACCATTAAGAACGGTGAGCCGCTTGATATCAGCATTGCAAACGCAGTTGCAAACGCAATGAAGGAATGGGCAGTAGAAATGGGCTGTACACATTATACACACTGGTTCCAGCCCATGACAGGAGTTACCGCTGAAAAGCACGACAGCTTCATTTATCCCGCCGATGACGGTCAGGTGATCATGGAGTTTTCCGGCAAGGAGCTTATAAAGGGTGAGCCTGATGCATCGAGCTTTCCTTCCGGAGGAATAAGAGCTACCTTTGAGGCAAGAGGTTATACAACATGGGATCCTACATCTCCTGCCTTTATCAGAGATAAGACACTCTATATCCCTACAGCCTTCTGTTCATATACAGGCGAAGTTCTTGACAAGAAAACGCCGCTTCTACGTTCAATGGAAAAGCTCAGCAGTGTGGCAGTAGAGCTGCTTCATCTCCTTGGCAAGAATGAAGTAACAAGAGTTACGACTACAGTAGGTCCGGAGCAGGAATATTTCCTTATAGATAAGAAGGTATATGACAAGCGCCCTGACCTTATCTTCACGGGACGTACGCTTTTCGGCGCACCTGCACCGAAGGGTCAGGAGCTTGAAGATCATTATTTCGGCTCTATCAAGACAAGGGTTGCGGCATTCATGAATGACCTTGACGAAGAACTGTGGAAGCTCGGTGTAATGGCAAAGACAAAGCATAACGAAGTTGCTCCTTCACAGCATGAGCTTGCACCTATCTTTGAAACATCTAATATTGCTACGGACCATAACGAGCTTACAATGGAAGTAATGAGAAAAACAGCCGAAAAGCATGGACTTGTTTGTCTGCTCCATGAAAAGCCCTTTGCGGGTGTCAACGGCTCAGGAAAGCATAACAATTGGTCTATATCTACCAATACAGGCGAGAACCTTCTTGATCCCGGCAAGAATCCGGAAAATAATCTGCAGTTCCAGCTCTTCCTTGCGGCTGTAGTAAAAGCTGTGCATGAATATCAGGATCTTCTCAGACTTACAGTAGCTTCTGCAGGCAACGACCACAGACTCGGAGCTAATGAGGCACCTCCTGCAATCATCTCTATGTACCTCGGTGATGATCTCGGCGCATTGGTTGATTCGGTTATCAACGGCACAGAATACAGCTCAAACGGCAAGGTCAACATGAAGACAGGCGTTGACGTCCTTGCAGACTTCAAGAAAGACAATTCCGACAGGAACCGTACTTCACCGTTTGCATTCACAGGCAATAAGTTTGAGTTCCGTGCACTCGGCTCATCACTGAATATCGCTTGTCCCAACTATATGCTCAATACAATGGTAGCTGACGAGCTTGCTCAGTTCTATAATGAGCTTAAGGGTGCAGATGACCTTGAATCTGCTGTGAAGGCTCTCGTAAAGAAAACATTTACAGAGCATAAGAACATCATTTTCAACGGCGACAACTACTCTGACGAATGGCTTGAGGAAGCCGAGAGGAGAGGTCTGTGCAATTACCGTTCTCTGCCTGAGGCTATGGCACATTATATTGATAATAAGAATGTCAGCCTGTTCGAGAGAAACGGCATTGTTACAAAGGAAGAGATCCATGCAAGATATGAGATCGAGCTTGAGCATTACAGCAAGCAGCTCCGCATTGAGGCTCTTACAATGTTGGATATGGCAGAGAAGAACATCACTCCGGCCGTTATAAAATATGTAAATAAGCTCTCCGATGCAGCTATTGCCAAGAAGCAGCTCTCTGCAAGCTACTCGGTATATGCAGAAACAAAGCTTATTGAAGAGCTTTCATCAAAGCTTGAGTGCTTTGTAAAGCAGACGGCAGAATTGAAGGAAGCTGTTAATAATGCCAGAAATTATAAGAATGACGCCTTAGAAGAAGCAAGGTACTACCGTGAGACGGTGTTTGCAAAGATGGAAGCACTCAGAGCTATAGGTGATGCAATGGAAAGCAGAACATCTGCCGAATATTGGCCCTATCCGTCATACGGTGATATTCTTTTCGGTGTTTGACAGTATATAAAGGAAAAAGAGAAAAATTGAAACAGGAAAAGAGTGAGATATATGAATGAGACAATGACTGCTGCTGTAACGAAAGCGGTTGAAGAAGCCAATGCGTTCACCATAAGTATATGGTTTCTTATCGGCGCAGCACTCGTATTCTTTATGCAGTGCGGCTTTGCGATGGTAGAGACAGGCTTTACAAGAGCAAAGAATGCAGGCAACATTATAATGAAAAACCTTATGGACTTTTGTATAGGTACCGTAATGTTCATTTTCCTCGGCTTTGGTCTTATGATGTCGGAAGATTATCTTTTCGGCATCATAGGCGTACCGAACCTGAATATATTCACGGATTTTAATAACTTCCCGTGGTCATCGTTTGTTTTTAATCTTGTATTCTGTGCTACTGCCGCCACGATCGTTTCCGGCGCTATGGCAGAACGCACCAAGTTTATTTCCTATTGTATATACAGCGGACTTATCAGCCTTGTAGTTTATCCTATAGAAGCCGGCTGGGTATGGAACAGCAGCGGCTGGCTCGCACAGCTCGGTTTCGTTGATTTTGCAGGTTCTGCCTGCATTCACACAGTAGGCGGTATTTCTGCTCTTATCGGTGCAGCAATGGTAGGCCCCCGTATCGGTAAGTACTCAAAGGAAGGCAAGCCCCGTGCTATTCCCGGTCACAGCCTGACACTCGGCGCACTCGGCGTATTTATTCTCTGGTTTGGCTGGTACGGCTTTAACGGCGCTGCAGCTAAGAATGTAGACCAGCTCGCTCAGATCTTTGCTACAACTACAGTAGCTCCTGCCGCTGCAACCTGTGCAACAATGATATATACATGGATAAAGAACGGCAAGCCCGATGTTTCAATGTCACTTAACGGCTCTCTTGCAGGTCTTGTTGCTATCACAGCCGGCTGTCATACGGTAGATATTCTCGGTTCGCTCATTATCGGTATAATTGCTGGTATTATCGTTGTTATCGCCGTTGAGGTTATAGACAGCAAGCTCAGGATAGACGATCCTGTAGGTGCGGTTGCAGTTCATATGTGCAACGGTATATGGGGAACAATAGCGGTTGGTCTTTTCTCAAAGGACAAGGATACTTTGGGTCTGCTTTACGGCGGCGGTTTCACACAGCTCGGCAAACAATGTCTCGGTATCCTCTCCATAGGAGTTTATACCGCTGTTCTTATGACGATCATATTCTTTGTTATTAAAAAGACTATCGGACTTCGTGCTTC
Organism: uncultured Ruminococcus sp.; assembly: GCA_902767175.1. Taxonomy (GTDB): domain Bacteria; phylum Bacillota; class Clostridia; order Oscillospirales; family Acutalibacteraceae; genus UBA1213. The sequence goes on along the minus strand of CACXGH010000183.1, from coordinate 26,319 downwards.
AAAGGAAGAAGAAGTAAAGGGACTTGACCTTACAGAGCACGGACTGTCAAGCTCTTACGCTGACTTTATGCTCGTACCTCAGGTACTTACAGGCAAAACAACAGAAACTGCTCTTGTACCGCCTGAAAAGGCTGTTGAAGTCAATCTCATGACTCCGATCGGCAAAAAGACTGAAAAAAGCGACGCACCCAAGCTTACGAATATCAGCATTGTTACAAAGCAAAGCAAGTTCACGGAGCTTAATACAGCACTTACAGAGATAGGTATAACAGGCATGACAGTAACTCAGGTGCTCGGCTGCGGTGTACAGAAGGGCAAGACGGAATACTACCGCGGTGTCGAAGTAGAAATGAATCTTCTTCCGAAGATCCGCATTGACATTGTGGTAAGCAAAATTCCTGTCAAAACAGTTGTCGATACAGCCGTGAAGGCTCTGTATACAGGTCATATCGGCGACGGTAAAATATTTATCTATGACGTAGAAGATGTTGTAAGGATCAGAACAGGCGAAACCGGTTTTGATGCACTGCAGGATCACGAATAACAGCTTATTCCTCATTTTTGAAATAGAAGAAGGCAGTATCCGAATGTCACTCCTCGGGTACTGCTTTCTGTTTTTATGTATATGCTGTCCGCCTTATAAATATGCACGGAAATCAACCTTTATAAAGATGAGAGCGTATAAAATCCTTCTTCTAATATTTGACTTGTATGTTTATATTTACAGATTTAGTCAGCGGTTTGGGGAAAGGGGTATGAGGAATACCCCTTTTTCCGCCGGAAAAGGGGTTCCCCATGTGACTGTCACGGCAAAATTGATCTCCGTGATAAATATATTTTTTCTTGTTTTATAAAATAAGAAAATATGCTATAATCATACAAGAGAATGCTGTAATTATATAAAAAGACTTATGGTTTCCTTAATACGGCACCGCAAATAACTGCTATAGAAGAATTGTACACGACAGGAGAAAAATTATGATAATAAACACCGGAATGAGAACGGATATTCCTGCATTTTACAGTGAATGGCTTATAAACAGAATAAGACAGGGATTTGTACTTGTCAGAGATCCTTTTCGTCATGAGCTTCTCACACGATACAAGCTTGACCCGGAAGTAGTGGATATCCTTGCTTTCTGTACGAAAAATCCGGATCCTATGCTCAGATACATGAATGAGCTGAAAAAGTTCCGGCAGTTCTGGTTTGTCACCGTCACACCTTACGGAAAGGATATAGAACCGAATGTTCCCGATAAAAACAATGTCCTTGAATCATTCAGATGGCTTTCCGGAGCTGTCGGCAAAAAAGCCGTCAGCCTGAGATATGACCCGATCCTTATAAGTGATAAGTACAGTATTGAATACCATATCAGAGCTTTTGATAAGATCACATCTTTTTTAGAGGGTTATACCGATAGTATCGTTATCAGCTTCATAGATCTTTACACCAAAACGAAGCGTAACTTCCCCGAAGCAAGGGAGGTGACAGCAGATGAGCGGAAAGAGTTAGGAAAAGCCTTTGTCAGGATAGGTGAGGAGCACGGAATGATCGTACGCTCCTGTGTCGAAGGAATTGAGCTTTCGCAGTACGGCATTGATGTAAGCGGCTGTATGACAAAAGAAAAACTTGAACAAGCCTGTGATATCCGTCTTGATGCTCCGAAGAAGCAGACCGCAAGAAAGGAGTGTGCTTGTCTGCTCGGCAGTGATATAGGAGCATATAATACCTGTCTGCACTTCTGCCGCTATTGCTATGCAAATTATGATAAACAGACAGTTATGAAGAATTTCTCAAAGCATGATCCGGATTCTCCGCTTCTTATCGGCAATATTGAGAAAGGTGATATTATAAGAAATGCCGATCAGTATTCTTATCTTTCCGACCAATTGACTTTCTTTTGATGAGTTCACCAAGGCTGTATTATTACAGCGGCAAACGGCTTTATAAGAGCCGTTTTTTTGCGCCGAAAAAACACACAATTATTATATGACACGAATATGAGGCATTCATAGTTAGCACAGCAGGCATATCTGATAAAACAAAAGGCAGATATTGTACAAATTAACAAATATAATAAAAATAGTTGTACTTCCGATCACTAATATGTTAAAATAAATGTGTATACTTTAATGAAGTATATACCGATATTGCATATAATACTTACAAAAGGTCAGGTGAGACAGATGACAAAGACAAGAAAACAGATTTACAGATTTGTCGCATATCTAACAACAATAATGATGATTCTTTCGTGCTTTTCAATTCTGTATAATAACGGTGTGCGTGTAAAGGCACTCAAGGAAATGGAGATAAGAAGCTTCAGTGTCGGACTTGCAGACGGTGCGGAGCTTTCAGGCGGAAAGTATGTCTGGAAACCGCAATACGATGATGCAGGGCATCTTTTTGTCTACCGTATCAATTATTCTTTGTCCGGTACAGGTGACTTTGAAGCAGGTGAAGCAGAGATCCGTCTGCCGAGCCGTTTATTGAAGGACAGAAGCGGTAATTACGCAGACGAATTTGAGCTGTCCATTCCTTCAAGACAGGAACTTGAGGATTATGACGGAGATCTTAGCGATATCGACACCAGCTTTGTATATGAGCTTGACGGAGACGAAATAAAAATATATAACTACCATGACGGTATAAACGGAGAAAAGCTTAAAGCCGGTGCAACAGGATATATTGAGGTGGGTTACCGTACTATATACAGCACTTTTTCCTATGCCGATATGGCTCCGTCTGATGATTTCTGGGCGTCAATCAGATTATACGACAGTCATGAGCAGGCAATAATTGATGAAAAACGGGAAGAAGCTCCCTGTGTATATATCAATACCTATGCTGAACTTGTCAGCACAACAAAGCGCTGCCTGAATATGGCGTCGCCTTACACAAGCTGGCAGAATTCGTGGGGAACAGCACCTGAAAACGCAGAACAGTATTATTATCTTGTATGGGAGATCAGTTCATATATCGGTAATGTTACACAGCCTTACACCTTTACAATTACCGATGTTGTCAGTGAGCCTGACGTAGAGCCTGCCGCATACAAGCTGTGGGGGACAAGCAAATTTACTTCACAGTATTCACAGAGCGATCTGAGAGCTGACCGCTTTATGAGATACGACTATGTTATAACAAAACATCTGAAATCCTCTTATGATCCTCATGAAAACTATACAATTACCAACACCGAAACTGTTACACTTACTCCGAAGGATCTTGTTGATCCTGAGATCAGCGCAACTGCTTCTGCCGCCTTTACAAACAGTACGAATTTTAACGTACCTATCGGCTATTTCAACCACAGGAAATGGGGCAATAACAATTGGTTTTACTATACCGGTACTCATTGGGATATAGCAAATTACGGCTTGCAGGAACTGAGGGACGGAAAAACAGATCACCTCAACGGAAATATCAAATATCGTGTAAATGCGAATGCATTCACATATAAATGGACACTTGAGGAAGGTGCAGACATAACGGAACCCGACAGCTACGGCAAAAAAAATGTTACATTTACGCTCACAGACGATACGTTCTATTTTAATGATAATACAGAACAGACAGAGGACTACAGAATAATAATTCCCGAAGAAGAGCGTCAGCTTACTTATGAGGATTATTCAGTTGAATATGTCAATTACAATATAAACATAAAAGACGGAGTATTCAGTGAGCAGAACAGGGAATATGTGCCGACAGATGTAACTTATATTGATGGAGATATAATATATTTCTACGGCAAATTCGGCAGCAGCAGCGAATGGGTACAGGTGGGAAGCTATGACCTTTACAGAAAAGAGGCTGTAATAGATGAACATTATGCAGAAAGCCTCACCGCAGGATGTATCACCTTTAAGGATAACTGCACGGGCTACCGCATAGAAACCTCTAATCCGCATTATTCGACATCTATCACGGCAACTCCTTATTGCCGTGTGAAGAACTCGGATTATATTATGGAGCAGATAGCTGACCCTTCTGCAGAAAAAGTATGGCTGACGAACATTTCGGAATTTACAGGTTCAGACTATAAAGGCAATATACTTTATAATAGCAGAATGATGGCAAGGGACTTTATAATTGGTGTTGACAACCACAGCGAATTTGATAAAAGAGTCATAACCACACGCAGTAATCCTTTATTGAGAAAAGTTACAGTAGGCTGGAGTGTAACAATGTCCGAATACTATATTTCCAACTACGGAATTGAGTATACACCTCAGGATTCTGGCACATTTTACGATCTGCTACCCGTTGGCTGCGGTATTGACACTTCCACCGTTGCAGTTTCGACAGGTGTAGGAACCTATAGCTTCCTTGACAAAAGTGATTATACCGTTTCTGCCGAAGACAACTTCCGCAATTCCGGCCGCACGATGCTTACGGTGCATATAAAGGAGCAGTTCAGCCGTGCTGTTCTGACATACAACACTGTATATTCATGGGACAGTGCGATAGAGTACGGTCTTACGCTGCATAATACAACAGCATACGAAACCGACAATGAATATATTACAAACGGCTGTCCCGATACAGGCGGAAGTATACACGACAGCGAGATCATGAAAAATCTCGACACGTCCGCAGAGGGCGACAAATTTATTTATTCAGAGCATGACTGTCAGCTCCGCTTTCTTGTTGCTTCCTTCACAGGACTTAACAAAAAAGTAAAAACATCAGCCGATACAGAGTTTACGGACGAAACATTTATAAAACAAAACGGCTATTACTATTACAAGCTCCGCTACAGTACAACTGCAATTTCCCGTGCAAAGGATATGATCTTCTTCGATTCATTGGAGAATTATTCCTTTGAGGACCCTGAAACACACGGAATATGTACACCTGTGTGGCACGGCAGGCTTTCCTCAGTCAATGTAAATCAACCGAAGAACGAATTAGGAATTGCACCTGTTGTTTATTATTCTGATATTGAAAACCTTGATATTGAGCATCACAATGATCTTGATGAGGTATATAACAAAAGGAAAGTATGGCAGACAGAGGAGGAAATAGGAGACATAAGCCGTGCACGAGCCGTTGCAATAGACCTGCGGCATGACGCAGAGGGCAATGATTATATACTTGATTATTTAAGTGCTGTTTCTGTTATCATCAATATGCAGGCGCCCGACAGTGACACAACAGGTATTACAGACCCTGTAACATACAATAATGTGTTCATGGACAACACGGTTATAGATATGCTTGAAAACGAGAATCCATATTTTATTCATCAGGAATATACAACCGTCCATTTCCGCATTATGTCCGATATCAATCTGTTGAAAGTCAACTCCAAGGATCATACAACACCTGTAAAGGGCATTACTTTTACATTATCAGGAACGTCATTCTATGGCACAGAGGTAAATGAATCCGCACAGAGCGACAAATACGGCCATATAACCTTCAATAATATAGAAAAGGGCGAGTACACACTCAGCGAAACAAAGGGCAGTGACGATTACCTGCAGAATATCGAGGACGCTGTCGTGATAATAGATGATTACGGCAATGTTACTGTTGATCATAAGCCTATAGGTAACGGTGAATACTACAAAATCGAGGACGACCCGAGAATTCATACCGATATAGAATTCTTCAAGAGCAATATTGCCAATAAAAGACAGTTTATCGAGGGTGTGAAATTTGTACTTTCGGGCAAGTCAGACTACGGCAGCGATATCTATGCGGAAGCTGTTTCCTCTGCCGGCGGAAAGGTGTTATTCAAGAACATTGAAAAAGGTACTTACGAACTGACGGAAGCCTCAACAAACAGCGCCTATATACTATGTAAAGTCGTTTATACTGTCAGGGTCGATGTCAACGGCAATTTCATTATTACATCACCGGATCCCGTTTTTGAAGCAAAGACAGAGCTTAACGGAACGGTAAATATTTACAATGAGCCGTATCATTCATTTACTCTTCAAAAAGAAGGAACATTGAAAATCGAAGGTGAAGCGCTGCCCGTACAGGGAGCAGAGTACCGCTTGTGGGGTACTTCCGATTACGGCACGGCTTATGATATCACAAAGACCACACAGGCAAACGGCAGGATTCTTTTCGATAAGCTCGAATCAGGCATTTATCAGCTTAAGGAAACAGCCGCTCCCGATGGCTACGAGTTAGATACACAGATTTATCTTGCCGAAGTAACTCCGACTGACGAAATAACAATAACAGGCGGGGACAGGATAGTTTCACGCAATAACATGGGGTATTTTGTTTTCACCGACAGAGAAAAGGGTACAGTCGTTATAACCAAAAAGTGGATAGATAACGATGAAACAAGACAGCAGCGTCTTGCTGACGAAACGGAGCCTGTAATACATATCAGTACCCAGCCTAAAAGGTCAGAAGCTTATTTCAGGGATTCCGATGTTCTGACAGCGGTTGCAGGTTCAAAGAATAATGTTTTGTATTTTGCTCCTTACACCGGAGATGATGATTATGTACTTGATCTGATCGCAGACGGTACTGCTGTAAAAATCGACGATGAAACTACAGATTGCAGTATTTATGCCTGGTACATTAACGATCAGTCGGCGGAGGATTATAAAACCGTTTATTGGTGGTCAGATGCAAAAAACGTATATCTGACTGATGAAAGCCATAAGCTATGGTCCTCGGCTGCAAATTTAAAGAAAGTAAGTGCTGACGGGATAAATACTTCCAAAGTGACTGATATGAGCTATATGTTCGAGAATTGTACTTCTCTAACTGATATTAATGTAAGCTCATTTGATACTTCTGCTGTTGAGTCGTTTGAAGGTATGTTCTCGACCTGCAAAAGTCTGACAAGTCTCGATGTTTCCGGTTTTGATACTTCTCATGCCTCAAAGATGGGAGGAATGTTCAACGACTGTTATGTTTTGAGCAGTCTTGACCTGAGCAGTTTTGACACGAAGAACGTTACAGATATGAGCTATATGTTCAACGGGTGCTTTGCTATTACAGGAATTGATGTAAGCTCTTTTGATACATCTAATGTCGAAAATTTTGAAGGAACATTTGCTTCCTGCCGGCTTCTTCCCAAAATTGACGTTTCCGGTTTCAAGACAGCAAAAGCTGAGAATATGTGCGGAATGTTTTACGACTGCGAAACAATAACAACGGTTGATGTCTCAGACTTCAACACGGAAAATGTCACCGATATGAGCCTTATGTTTTACTACAACATCGGTCTTCAATCACTCGATCTGAGCAGCTTCAACACCTCAAGGGTAACAGATATGAAATATATGTTTTACGGCGATAGTCTGTTGGAGATCCTTGATGTCAGCAGCTTTGATACCTCCAATGTTTTAAATACCCACTGTATGTTTCAGAATTGCAGTAAAGTCAGAGTTCTTGATGTCAGCGGATTTGATCTTTCAAAAGCCGAGGATACCGCATATATGTTCAGCGGCTGTAATGCTGTAAAGGTTCTCGATATCAGCAGTTTTGACCTTTCCAATGATAAGAAAATGACAGGAATGTTTTCAGGCTGTTCCAACGTTGAATATCTTGACACTGCTTCATTAGACACATCAAGCGCAACAACCATGAATACTATGTTCAGCGGCTGTTCAAGTCTGACAGAACTTGACGTAAGAGGCTTTGATACCTCCTCTGTAACAGATATGGCAGGAATGTTCTCAGGCTGTTCCGGGTTAACGGAGCTTGATGTCGGCAGCTTTGATACTTCGTCAGTAACTAATATGTCATCTATGTTCTCAGGCTGTTCCGAGTTAACGGAGCTTGATGTCGGCAGCTTTGATACTTCGTCAGTAACTAATATGTCATCTATGTTCAATAAGTGCAGTAAATTAAAATCAATAGATCTGAGTGTTTTCGATACCACAAGCGTCCAGAGTATGACTAGTATGTTTCAGCAATGTGTTTCATTGCAAACATTAGACCTTAGCAGATTTAATACAAAGAATGTAACAGATATGAGGCAGATGTTCTATTATTGTACTTCACTTAAAACAATTGATATAAGCAATTTTGATACATCTAAACTAATATCAACAGGTCAGATGTTTCACTGCTGTTATGTATTAACAGCAATTGATCTCAGCAGTTGGTCTACTGAATCGATAACCAATACTTCCAATATGTTTCATGATTGCCGAAAACTTGAAACTATTTATGTATCTGAATTATGGGATATAGATCATCTATCTGCATATGCTTCGTTAAATATGTTCAGAATGTGTATGGTGCTTACAGGTCAAAACGGTACAACACTGAGTAATCCATATTCTGATTCATCTAATATTGTTAATAATACATATGCTCATATTGACACTGCTGAAAATCCGGGTTATCTGACATATAAGGCCGCACCGGGCAGTACAGGCTCAGGCACCGCAACGACCACTAAGCTCCTCCGCAGTGAGATACGCACAACATCTTCATCTGCGCCGATTTCGTATTCGTCTCTTGACAATAACTGCAGCATTAAAAAGCTGAGTGATGATGAATGGGAATATACCTTTACAGGTCTTGACCCGACACTGCAGTTCTATGCATGGGAAGATGAATTTGAAGGCTACACCTCTCTTAACATGGGAGAAGAAAATTTCCTGCAGGTTGTTGACGGTAAGGCGGAAATAATCAACAGGGCAGATGATGTTCCGCCGCCCGCCCCTGAATCCGGCAGTCTTATGATTACTAAGCTCGTCGAAAAAGAGGACGGAAGTGAGCTTTCAGCCGCCGAGCTTGCAAAGAAGTTTACCTTTACATTGCGCCTTTATGACGCACAACATCAGCCTGTTACCGGAACAGCTCTTTACGGTGAAGTACCATACGGCAAAAACGGTGCCGTCATTAAACTTGCTCATGGAGAAAGCATTACGGTTTCTGGAATTCCGTCGGGGTATTACTACACTGTAACAGAAACCAATGAAACAGGCTATGAACAAACCGTCAGTGAAGGCTCTGTAAACGGTCAGATAATGACTGATGAAACAGCTTCCGTAACCTATACGAACAGGATCTTGGAAGAAAAGTTCGTTTCATTCACTCTCAGCAAGCTTGTTGACGGCAGATACGAGCTGAATAATGACGATTACAGCTTTACACTCTCATTCCGTGGACTGCGCAGCGGCGTTTCATACACTATTACAGGTGACAATGAAACAACCTTTACAGCTGACGAAAGAGGCACTGCATCGGCGGAAATAACCCTTAAACATAACGAAACCGTAACTGTAAACAATATTCCCGCGGGCGCATCATATCAGGTAACCGAATCAGGCGGAGAGTACACCTCTCAGTATACTATCACTGATACAAACGAACTCGGAAAAATAAGACAAACAAAGGGAAGCACAATGAGCCGCAGGAATGCTTCACTCAGCACTCAGACCGAAACGGCAGACGAGGGCGAGGACATACACATCACCTTCACCAACACAAAAGATGTACGTCAGGATCTTACGCTGAAGAAAACTGTTACGAACGTCAATAATGATGACCGTTTTGAATTTGAAGTGACCTTCCTCAATTTGCCTGAAAGAGAGACAATTGAGATAGAGCAGTATAATGCAGGATCCGGTGAGCTTATACAATACCGTGAAACAGCCGATGAGCTTGGCAGACTTGAAAAGCTTAATATCCTGCTCGGAGCAGATGATACTGTGATATTCAGACAGCTTCCCGTAGGCACACTGTATCAGATCACCGAGAGAAAATCCGCATACCGTGCGTCATACACTCTGATAAATTCAGGAACACGGGGAACTATACTTTCACCCTCAGCCGAAAATGCCCTTTCAAATCAGACTCTTACTACAGGTCTCAGAGACCTGCAGGGCAACTATACACAAGAGGGAATGGAAGTAATTAATGAAGGTGAGGACGTGCTGATCACATTTACTAATGTCAAGCAGCAGCACGATATCTCCGTCACTAAAATGGTTGACATGACGAACGGTGATGTTCCGTTTGCGGAATATGCCGATGAGGAGTTTACCTTCCTTTTCAAGTTAAGAGGACTTGAACCGTCCGGGACATATAAAGCTGAATATACGGCGATAAACACGACAGGCATTATCAGAACGGAGAATGTCACCGCAGATGACGAAGGCACACTGATGTATAAGATAAAACTCACCCACGGTCAGACATACAAGCTGTATGACCTGCCCGAAAATGCTGTGTATTCCGTCACCGAAGCCGCTGCAAGACATTATCAGTCAGAATATGTTATTACATCAAACGACGGCGCTGAAATAACCCGTACATCAGCACAGAGCGAAAAAACCAACGAAAGGCTATCAACAGCGGCTGAAACCGTAAATGTAAACGACCTTGATGTAAAGATAACATTCACAAACCGTTACAATGCTTCTGACTATGTTCTTCCCGATGCGGGAATGAATGACAGCCGCCCGGTATTTGCAGTTCTTTTCGCAGGATTTATGCTTTTCGGAGCAGCATTCTTATTCATCAACCGCAGAAGAAAAACAGCATAAAATTGAATAAGGCTTTTTACAGCCAAAAGCAAAGAGCATATCTGCCGCAGATTTCACAGCAGATATGCTCTCTTTTTCAGATTATCGCCTCCATGCCCGTTTTCTGAACGGACATTCCCATGGCTTCGTAGAATTTCCTTGCAGTCGGGTTGCATTCCCATACATTGAGAGTGACATTGTAACAGCCAAGCTTTTTCGCATGAGCTAATGCGTGTTCATAAAGCTGCCTGCCGATATGCTTGCCTCTGCATTTTTCATCAACACAAATGTCATCAATGTACAATGTTTTTATGTCTGTAAGTACACGTTCCTGTGTATGGTCTTCCAATATGCAGAATGCATGACCGGAAATGCTCCCGTCATCATCTTCATATACAAAAACGGGACGTGAATCGTCCTTTATTATCTCTTTCAGCTCATCGGCACTATATTTAACAGCCGGTCCTTTAAAAAGATCCGGTCTGCCGTTATGATGTACCATATCAACCTGTATAAGAAGCGACAGTATTCCTTCTATATCTCTTTCTTCGGCTCTCCGTATCTGCATATTATTCTTCCTTTCCGTTTTCGCTGTACTGTTTGGTATCAGCTCTGTTCCTGCAGTATATCTCAATAGCTTTGGACGCAAATTCCGCTGTGCCGTCTCCGGCGGCTGTGTTGATATTGTGTGTAAAATCTCCGCCGGCACCGTACATTTTTCCGAGTCCTTCAAAAACCTTATCCGAGCAGTGATAATAATGCTCCGTTATAAAGCTCTGCAGCTCCGCTGCAAGCTCCTGTACCTCACAGGATCCGGGGGACAGACTTTTATGCTTTCCTATACGGACAAATATATCCATCATCTGTTCTGCAAGCTGTCTGCGGTCACTGTCACTGCGGTCTTTATCCCTGCCTTCAAATTCCTTATACTCATTTGTTCCGCCCCAATATGCCTTTGCCTGTGCGGTGTATTCATCAAGCTTTTTTGTGTCAAAGGCGGAAAAATCAGCAGTGTCGGTATGCGGATCACTAAGCCTTTCTGCAAGTCTGATAAGCCCCTCAAGATGCTCTTTTTTCAGCTTTAACAGTTCTGTCTGCTGTTCGAGAGCCTTTTCCTTGCTGTGCGAGGGATCATTGAGTATTGCTATGATCTCCTTTAAAGGAAACTCAAGCTCCTTGAACAATAATACCTCCTGCAGTCTTGCAAGGTCATTGTCGTCATAAAGCCTGTAGCCTGCCTCGGAATGTGAGGCAGGGGGCAGAAGACCTATTTTATCATAATATTGAAGCGTTCGTATACTCACTCCCGTAAGCTCGCTTACCTGATGTACTGTCATCATATTACAGCTCCTCCTCTCATGTATTGTTATTATACACTATTACCTTGCGTAAGAGTCAAGAGCTTTTTATAAGAATTATTTTTTTGAGAGCTATTTATCCTGACAAAAATAAAGGAATCGCTGAATAAATCACGCCTTACGGCTCAGTACCTGTCATGCTTGTTCTTTTTCAGCCATCATGCAAAAACTTCCTTGACAACCGTCAGGCTGCCTGCGGTCTTTTGGCACAACCTGACGAAATAATTGCTGACATAATACAGGCACTGATTTTAATCAGCACTTCTTAAAAAATATAAGTTGTAACTATTGACATTACAACAGAAATATGATAATATGTATTTGTAACAACGAGCATTACAACTACGAATAAGAACTTGATCTTTTGGGAAAGGGTGAGCATTATGCTGATAAAAAGCAGAACACATGAAACAACAGCGAAAAACGGAAGCTATGCTGACGGCTATAATGAAACCATACATAAGGGACTTCGTGCAGCGAGGTATTTTTCCGGCTTTACAACAAACACAGGAAGCCGAGAAGAAAATATAACCAAACTGCGCAAAGCTTTGAAAGAAGCTGATGCGGTCGTCATCGGTGCAGGAGCAGGACTTTCCACATCGGCAGGCTTTACCTACAGCGGAGAACGCTTTGATAAATTGTTTTCCGATTTCGGAAAAAAATACGGTATAAGGGATATGTATTCGGGCGGTTTTTACCCATATCCGACAAAAGAGGAATTCTGGGCATATTGGGCAAGATATATTTATATAAACCGATATACCGATCCGCCCAGACCCGTTTATAATGAGCTTTTTAAGCTGATATGCGGCAAGGACTATTTTGTAATAACCACAAACGTAGACCACTGCTTTCAGAAGGCAGGATTTAATAAAAAAAGACTGTTCTATACACAGGGCGACTACGGCTTGTTACAGAGTGTAAACCCAGAAAACCAACTGACATACGATAATGAAGAATGGGTAATGAAAGCAATGGAAGCACAGGGCTTTGTAAAGAATGAAAACGGCATTTTCGAGCCGCCGGCAGATAAAAAGCTCCGCATGAAAATTTCTTCGGAGCTTATACCTGTCTGCGCAGATGACGGCTGTGAAATGACATTGAATCTTCGTTCGGACGATACCTTTGTTGAAGATGAGGGCTGGCACAGAGCAGCAGATGCTTACTCCGGATTTCTTCATAAGTATGAGAACGGCAGGGTGCTGTTTATAGAATGCGGAGTCGGCTCAAATACTCCCGTCATTATAAAATATCCGTTCTGGCAGATGACACTTGAAAATGAACAGGCAGTCTATGCCTGTCTGAATTACGGAGAAGCCTATGCTCCCGATGAGATATCGGACAGATCAATTTGCATAAACGGAGATACAGGAGATGTTTTCTCCCGTCTCGGCTGATATAAGTAACCACTGAATAAATCACGCATTACGGCTCAGCTTTTACTTAAGGGTGTTTCATCATGTTTAGGTGAAACACCTTTTTAATTCTAAAAAATATAATCAGTAAAATTTTCATATTATACTTTACAAAGCAGCGTTTTTATTTTATAATAGTTAAGTTAATAGTTATAAGAATACTTGAAGGAACGGTGAAGTTTTTATGTTACAATTTGAGGAGCTGAAACTGCAGCTTCAGGCATTAGAGCCTGATATACAGGAATTATCCGCTGCACTCGGTCTTGATAAGATGAAAATGGAAATAGAACAGCTTGAGCAGCGAGCAGCTCAGCCGGGCTTCTGGGACGATGTAGAAAACTCACAGAAGATCCTTCAAAAAACGGGAGCTTTAAAAAATAAGGTGGCTGCCTATGATGAACTTACAGCAGCCTATGACGATACGCTTGCACTTATCGAGCTTGCCAATGAGGAGGAAGATCTGTCGCTTTTAGAGGAGGCTCAGAGTGAGCTTGACGCTGTCGTACATAACTACGAGAAGCAGCGCCTTCAGACACTTCTTACAGGCGAGTATGACTCCAAGAATGCTATTCTTACCTTCCATGCAGGTGCAGGCGGTACGGAAGCACAGGATTGGGCTTTGATGCTTTACAGAATGTACACCAAATGGGCGGAACAGCATGGCTTTAGAGTAAAAGAAGTAGACTATCTCGACGGTGAAGAAGCAGGACTGAAAAGTGCTGTTCTTCTTATAGAGGGTGAAAATGCCTATGGCTACCTCAGAAGCGAGTCCGGTGTACACAGACTTGTCCGTGTATCTCCGTTTGATGCCTCAGGCAGAAGACATACATCATTTGCCTCCCTTGAGGTTATGCCTGAGATCGACAACACAATTCAGGTTGAGATCCGTCCCGAAGATGTAAAAATGGACGTTTACCGTGCAAGCGGTGCAGGCGGTCAGAAGGTCAACAAGACCTCATCTGCTGTAAGACTTACTCATATACCGACTGGTATTGTTGTAGCATCTCAGGTTGAAAGAAGCCAATATCAGAACAGAGATATCGCTATGACAATGCTTAAATCAAAGCTCATTGAGATAAAAGAGCGTGAGCATCTTGAAAAGATAGAAGATATCAAGGGTGTTCAGAAGGAAATAGCATGGGGTGCTCAGATACGCTCCTATGTATTTATGCCGTATACAATGGTAAAGGATCACCGTACAGGCTATGAAACAGGTAATATCAACGCTGTTATGGACGGCGACCTTGACGGGTTTATAAATGCTTATCTTAAAGCCGCAAGCCTTAATAAGCTCAATAATGATTTTCCCGAGGAATAATTTTACCGCACCGAGTCCCTATGGGGTGCTCGGTGTATTTTATTGTACTGTATTTTATATATAATATATGCTATGATATCATACTTATTCGGAAAAAGTAGAAGTGCCGTACGACGCAGGGTATTTTGTGCCGGGCGAAGCGTCCCAGCGCAGCGCTGCTTGGTGTAATGCAGGGTAGGAACACAAAGCCCGGCGCAATAGAGACAAGTAGACGGTCCTTTGGAAGTTTCCGGATTAGCCTGTTGAAAATGCAATGAGAAAAGGAAGTGTGAGTATGCTGCAGCTTATAACAGGACGAAGCGGAACGGGAAAGACCGAGATGATAATACAAAGAATATGCTCTCAGGCAGAGAGCAGGGATATTATTCTTATTGTTCCGGAACAAAGCTCCTTTCAGTGCGAAAAAAGAATACTTGAAATGCTCGGAGCAAAAAGGGCAGGACTTGTAAGCGTCCTTAGCTTTAAGAGACTTTATGAAACCGCTGCGGAAAAATACGGAGCAGCAGATAAGAAGAGGATCGATGACGGTGTCAGGACTGTTCTTATGAGCACGGCAGCCGAACAGGTATCCGACAAGCTGAAGCTCTATTCGGGGAGATGCAGGAGAAGCGACTTTGCCGAGCTGATGACGGGAGCTGTCAGTGAATTCAAGATGTGCTCTATAAGCCCGTCACAGCTATATGGCGCCGCCGAAAAAACGCATGACGAACGGCTGCGGCAGAAGCTCAGGGAGACCGCTGATATATACTCTGCCTATGAAGCATTGCTTTCAAGCTCATATTCTGACCCCGATGATGATATGACAAGACTGTATGAGCTTTTATGCGAATATCCTTTTTTTGAGGGTAAGACTGTCTTTATTGACTCCTTCAACGGCTTTTCGGGACAGGAAAGAAAAATACTTGAACGCATTATAGCTCAGTCCGATGAAACAGTAATAGCACTCTGCTGTGACGGAAGTTCATCGGAGAAAATGACAAATTCCATATTTAACGAGCCTGATACAACACTCCGTCAGATAATGGCTATTGCCGAAAAAAACAATGTGCAGCTTGCCTCTCCCATAAAGCTTACAAAGCCGCTCAGATATAAAAGCAATTCCATTGCAGCTATAGAGGAATCAGTATTCCGGTTTGACGGTGACCCCTATTATGCCGAGGACGACAGTGTACAGATATACGAGGCCGATGATGAGTATGATGAGATAAAACAAGTATGCAGAGAAATATGCAGGCTTGTCAGATATGAGGGCTATACCTATAACGATATTGCGGTAATAACGAGAGATACCTCTATGTTCGGCAGTATCATTTCATCGGAATTTCCTAAATATGATATTCCTTTTTTTATGTCAGACCCTCAGCCGCTTGATGAAAAGCCGCTTATAAGACTTATACTGTCAGCTTTCGACACCGTGAATTCCTCGTTCAATACAGAAAGCATACTTACTATGCTTAAAACGGGTCTTACTACAGCAGCTGATGACGATATATGCCTTCTTGAAAACTATGTCTATATGTGGGATATCAAGGGAATCCGATGGAAACGGCCGTTTACAATGAATCCCGGCGGAAATACAAATGAAGTCGATGAGAAGGCGCTTGAAAAGCTTGAAAATCTCCGTCAGAGCATTATAGAACCGATGATGAGATTTTCCGACAGGCTTAACAGTGCCGAAAACGGCGCAGATATATCAAGAGCGCTGTATCTCCTTCTTACAGAGCTTGGAGCAGATAAGCGAATGAAACAGTTTGTCTCGCTTTTCAGTGCGCCTTCCGAAATAAGACAGAAGGAAACCGAGGCAGGTATATGGGATACTGCAATGGAGCTTATCGACAAAATGTATACCATACTGTCGGAAACAAGAATTGACAGCAGAAGATATCTCGAGCTGTTAAAGCTGATGATACGCAAAAGCCCTATCTCTGATATTCCTCAGACACTCGACCATGTAGTTATAGGAACGGCAGGAAATATCCGTACCAATGCAAAGAGAGCTGTGTTTGTTATAGGAGCTCTTGAGGGAGTATTTCCTCCTGTCCCGACGTCCTCCGGAGTATTCAGCGATAACGAAAGGGAAGAGCTTATAAGCATGGAGCTGCCGCTGTATGATACGGTGTACGGTATGTCGCTCAAGGAAAAATTCAACGCTTATGCAGCTCTCGCTATGCCCTCTGAAAGACTTTATGTCAGCAGGTATCTCTCCTCATCACAGGGCGGCCACTGCGAAAGCTCTGTCATAATAAAGGAAATACAGTCAATACTTCATGATGTTCCCGTTAAGAGACACTGCGAGCTAAGAGCAGATGAGCTGTTCTATACGGAAAAACAGAGCTTTGAGGAGTGTGCAGCTCTGTGGAGACAGCGAAGCGGAGTTTCGGAAGCTCTTAAGGAGTATTTTTCTGACTCGGAAGCATATGCTCCGAGATACAGGGCAATTTCCGATATGCTTGAGAACAAGCCGTTTCATATAACCTCATCAGAACGCACAAAGCGGCTTTTCGGGGAGAAAATGGCACTGTCGGCAACTCAGGCTGAGACATATTATCTTTGTCCGTTCAAGTACTTCTGCAGATACGGACTAAAGGCATATCCGAGAAAAAAGGCAGTAATGGACGCAAGTATGTACGGCGGCGCTGTGCATTATATCCTCGAAAAACTGCTTAGTGAGGTCACTTTGGATAAGCTTAAAGACTGCACGGCAAAGGAGCTTTCGTCATTTATAAAAAAATACACTGAGCTTTATATAAATGAGATAGGAGGCGGCAGCGAAAGAACAAGCCGCTTTATGATGCAGTTCACACTTATCGAAAGAAATGTTGCAATACTTCTGAAAAGGCTTATAGATGAATTCTCCGTATGCAGCTTTACTCCGGCTGATTTTGAGCTGGAAATAGGAAAAAACAGTGATATACCCGAATACGAGCTTACACTTCCGACAGGAGAGAAGATAACCGTATCGGGAAAGATAGACAGAGTAGATACATATGAGCATGAAGGGAAAAAATATATCCGTATAATCGACTATAAGACAGGCTCAAAGGAATTCCGTCTGTCAGATGTGCTGTACGGTCTGAACATACAGATGCTTTTGTATCTTTCTGTACTCAACAGCAACGGACAGCAGCATTTTTCGGCAGATAAAAAGATACCGCTCGCACCTGCGGGAATATTATATATGCCTGCGACTCCAAGCTCCAAAACAGGCGCTTTCGACAGCAAGGAAGAGCGAAACAGCGCTGCTGTGTCACAGCTTTCCTCATTCAGAATGAACGGGCTGCTGCTTGATGATGCGGCTGTTCTGTCGGCTATGGAGACTGACGGAAAGGGAATATATATCCCCGTAAAAATCGGAAAGGAAAATACACTAAAGGCAGAAAACTGTCTTGCAAGCCTTGAAACATACGGAAGGATCTTCTCGTATATCGACAAAAAGCTTATAAACATGGCTCAGTCTCTGTACTGCGGTGATATAAAAAGATATCCCGTCAAGGGAAGCGGTACAGATGCCTGCAAATACTGCGATTATAAGAGCGTCTGCGGCTTTGAGGAGGGCAGACCCTCAAATCAGAAAACGGTATTGAGCCATAAGGACGCTGTAGAAATAATAAACGGCGAAGGGGGCGGTGAAAATGAGTAAGATGAGCTTTACTCCTGCACAGCAGGATGCGATAGATGCCTTTGGCGGCTCTGTGCTTGTATCGGCGGCTGCAGGCTCAGGAAAAACAAGAGTTCTTGTTCAGAGAGTAATAAAGCTGCTTACTGACAAGGATAATCCTGTAAGTGCTGACAGACTGCTTATTGTCACCTTTACAAAGGCTGCTGCCGAGGAGATGAAAAGCAGGATAGCCTCAGCGATCGATGAGCTTCTCCTGAAAGAGCCTGACAATATGTCTCTTCGCAGACAGCAGATATTGCTGAGTAATGCGGATATCTGCACGGTAGACAGCTTTTGCAGCCGTATTATCAGGGAGAACTTCTTCCTGCTGAATATCAATCAGGACTTCCGTGTCTTTTCGGAGGGCGAAGCTTCCGTTCTCAGGCACAGGATATTGTCGGATATCATAGAGCAAAGATATGCTTCTCACGATGAGGGCTTTATGCTGCTGTCTGAGCTTTTGTCGTCATCACGCACTGATAAAAGCATGGAAAACGAGCTGCTGAGCGTTTACGGAAAATGCAGCTCGCACCCGTTCCCGTCAATATGGCTTGATACGGTTTCGCAGTTCTATGACCCTGAAATACCTGTATCCGAGACCATATATGCCAAAAAAGCATTTGAAAAGCTGCGTTTATCGTGCGAGTATATCCGAGAGCTTTTAAACTCAGCAAAAGATGTAATTCTTAATAACAAGGCATTCTGCACTGGCAAAAGCACCTGTGCGGAGGAAAACCTCTATGCACTTGAGGACTTCAGCGAACAGCTTGTTTCAAGCCTTGAAAAACGCTCGTGGGACGATATTTCCTCTTGTATAACAGGCTTCTGCGGTGTATCATACATCAAACCGAGAAGTACAAAGCTTCCCGTTACGGAGGAAGAATGTCTGATCGTACGCAACTGCTTTGACAATATTTCCGATACCGTAAAAAGTCTGCTGCCTGTTTTCGGCACAGATACTGCCGCATATAAGCGCGGCACAGAAAAACTATATCCTGCTGTTCTGACACTCTGCGATGTAATAAAGCAGTTTGACAAAGAATATTTTGACGCAAAGACAGAAAGGGGAGTTCTCGATTTCGCAGACCTTGAACACCTTCTTCTTAAGCTTCTTGTATATCATGACGACCAAGGAAATATGCATAAGACAGACTTTGCGAGGGAGCTTTCGTCCGGATATGACCAGATAATGGTTGACGAATATCAGGATACAAACGAAACTCAGGAAACTATCTTCCGCTTTGTATCTGATAATGAGAAGAATATGTTTGTGGTAGGTGATGTCAAACAGAGCATTTACCGCTTCCGTGAGGCAATGCCTGAAATATTCAAGAACAGAAGAGCCTGCTCGGAGCTTTATGACAGAAATGCTCCGCACTTTCCCGCAAAGATAATACTTGACAGGAATTTCCGCAGCAGAGAGGGAATCATTGACAGCGTTAATTTTGTTTTTGCGGCTATAATGTCCGAAAGGGTAGGAGAGATAGAATACAACGATGAAGAAAAACTCACAGTTGGTGCGGACTACCCTATGAAGAATGAGCCTTCAATGGAGCTTTGCCTGCTTGATACCTATGCCCTCGGAGAAAAAAGCACAGGTAACGATGAGGATAATTCAAGCATTGAGGCAAGATATATTGCAGAGCTTATAAGGAATAAGCTTGATGAGAAAATGACGGTGTATGATAACGGCAGAGAAAGACCTGCAGTATTTTCAGATTTCGCCGTTCTCATGCGTTATACGTCAACTCATGCAAGGACATATGCTGATATACTCAACAAATGCGGAATACCTGCCTATATTGATATGCCGTACAGTCTTTTCGGCTGTTATGAGGTAAATATACTGATCTCCCTTCTCAAGACGATAGATAATCCTATGCAGGATATTCCGATGCTGTCCGTGCTTTTATGTCCTGTATTCGGCTTTGACCCCGATGACCTTGCAGACCTTAAGACAAATTACAGCGGAAGCTTTATCTTCAACAGGATAAGAGCCTGCATACGTTCTGAGGGAAAACAAAATAACGGGCTTTATAATAAATGCGTATATTTCAGCGAGCTTTTCTCCGAGCTGAGAAAACTGTCCGTTACAATAGCTCCGGACAGACTTCTTGAACGTTTTTTTGAAAAAACCGGGTATATCCCGATGATGAGCGCATCAGAAAACGGTGAGATCAGAGTGCACAATATCAGAAAGCTGATGAGCTTTATCCGTGATTATGAAAACAGCGGAAAGAGAAGCCTTACGGAGCTTGTAAGGCATATAAACTATCTTGAGGAAAACGGAACTGATATAAGCGCCGGAGATACAGTACCTGCAAATTCCGTAAGAATAATGAGCGTGCATCATTCTAAGGGGCTTGAATTTCCCGTATGCATAATGGCAGGACTTGACGCAAGGGGAAACAGCAGCACTGAGGAGGTAGTGTGCCATGCGGAGCTTGGTTTCGGCATGAAAACAGCAGACAGAGATGCTCTGCTGAAATTCAATACAATGCAGAGAAATGTTATAGGTCTGTGCAAAACAAGTGAAGATATGAGCGAGGCCATGAGAGTTCTTTATGTCGCTATGACAAGGGCTAAGGAAAAGCTCATTGCAGTGGTTTCGTATTCGCTGCGTTCAAAGGACGGACTGAAAAACAAAGTGAAAAAACTTGCTTCACGGATAATAGTGAGTGAAGGCAGGATATCGCCGTTTTCTGTTTCGGCATCTTCATCTCTTGCGGATTGGATAATGCTTTGTGCGCTTGTCCACCCGTCTATGAACGAGCTGAGGTCTTTGTCAGAGCGGATCGGCCTTGATGTACTTCCGACAAGCTCCGAATGGAGCTTTAAGCTTATAAATACACTAAAAGAGCAGAAGGCTGATGATGTTAAGGAGGATACCGCCGTAAAGCCGGACAGAACTGTAACCGAGCTTTTAAGGAAAAGATTCTCCGAAAAATACCGTCACAGCGTACGCACTGCAATTCCTTCCAAAGTCTCTGCATCTGCGCTTGTGCACAACGAGCTTTCAGACCGGCACATTGCAGAGAGCCGTCCTTCATTTATGATCGACGGAAATATGTCCGGAGCCGAAAAGGGAACGGCAATGCACAGGTTCCTGCAGTATGCTGATTTTGAAGCGGCTGAACAAAGCCCCGACAGCGAGAAGGAAAGACTGTTGACGGCAGGGTATCTTACAGCGCAGCAGGCAGGCTGCATTGAGACTGATGATATCCGGGCATTCTTAGAAAGCAGTCTTTACCGGCACATAAAAGGCGCTGAAAAGCTCCTTCGTGAATACCGTTTCACTGTAAATATCCCGTCATCTGCAATTGACCCGTCATATCCCGAAGATGAAAATGTCATTCTGCAGGGTGCAATAGACTGTATTATAGTTGAAAATGACGGCATTATTATCGTCGACTATAAAACCGATAAGGTCAAAACACTGTCAGAGCTTGCAGTGAGATATTCAAAACAGCTTCTGCTGTATAAGAATGCTGCAGAACAGCTTTTCGACAAGCCTGTAAAGAAGTGCTGCATTTATTCGATATTCCGGGGTAAAGAGCTTGAGATAGAAACATAATCCCGAAAAAACCTTCATAGGATAGAGCATGAGGAAACTTATACTGCTTTCTGATTAAAAGCAGACACTTTTAATCAGAAAGGCGCCGCTTAGCGCTCTATTTTATTTTCGGTAAAATCAGGGAGGAATTATCATGGAGTTGATATCGGTAATTGCTGCAGGAGCGTCCCTTGCAGCCGACGCAATGGCTGTTTCGGTGTGCTGCGGTATAAAAAGCAGGGGAAACTACAGGAAAACAGCCCTGCTTACAGCTATGACCTTCGGGATATTTCAGACGGCAATGCCTGTGCTTGGCTGGAGCATCGGCAAGGTCGGCAGCGGAATGATATCGGGCGCCGAGCATATCGTCTCCTTCGTGATATTGGTTCTTCTTGGCATAAAAATGCTCATAGATGCAAGACGGGAGCATGAGACGATAATACGGTCTCTCGGTGTTAAAGAGGTACTGCTGCTTGCAGTGGCTACAAGCATTGACGCACTTGCACTCGGTACGGTTCTTCCTGCGGCAGTCGGTGTCGAGAGCACGATAGATATTATAATAACCGTACTGGTTACAGGTGTTATTACCTTCCTGCTTTCATATCTCGGATTTGTTCTCGGAATAAAAGCTCACTTTTTCCGTCCTGCCTATGCCGAGCTTTTCGGCGGTGCAATTCTTATAATACTCGGCATAAAGCTGCTTATACAATTTATCTTCCTGTAACCCTTACTGACAGTGTGTTGTTCAGTCTGTGTTACCGTAAATGTGTCCTGAATTGATGATATGTATATTTTTATCACCTGATTGCGTTTCAGAGCTATTTATTTTGCTGATTTTGATAAAAATTTTTATTTATTTTATATAAATTATTGATTTTTTATTTGTTTTTATGATATAATTAGAGACAAATGAAAAATGAGGTGCGTAATATGTCAGATGAAGTAATGGTAAAGCACTCCGAACTTTCAGAGAATACAAAAAATATTCTTACCCCTGAGGAACAGATAGACTTTTTACAGGAAAAGCTTGAACAGGCTGAGCTTAAAGCTACTGAAAAAAATATTGCGCTTATTGAGATGACAGCCTCAAGAAATGCTCTTTATAATTCACTGCAGGAAACCCAGATGAGACTTGCAGAGGCAATAGGACAGCGTGAAAATGACGTTGAGGCTTATAAAAAGGAGCTTGAGCAGAGACTCAAGGAAAAACGTCAGCTTCAGGAACAGTATGACTCCCTTGTTATCAAGGCTAAAAGATATGATGAACTGCAGGAAAGCCTTATTAAGATAAAGATGAAGGCTGAGGAGCGTGCGCACGGTGTTATTGATGAGGCTCAGGAAAAGGCAATGGATACAATAATGCTCATTGATAATATCGAAAAAGAGATAAGGCTATTTAAAGATGACGTAACCTTCCTTCGCCGTGATATAAAAATAGGTACGCTTACTCTTGACGACAGGCTTGATAATGTCTATCTGCGCCTGTGCAAAAACCTTGACAAGCTTTTAGAGATAAAGGAAAACTTCTATATAAAGAATTCTATTCCGCTCGATGATGTGACGGAATCTGTATCTGAGGGCGGTGTTCCTGTGATAGACTATCCCGTTGAGCTTAATCCTGACTCTGAAAATAACGGCATCTGAAAGCCGGCATATACAAAATATTGCACATATTGTCTGGTATAATGTCAGCATAAGGACTGCTGATACAATTATGTGTTTTTTAGAGATTTCCATATTCTGTAAAACGGATATGGGAAAATTGCCCGTATCCATAGCCTGCGAAGCAGGTGTATCGTTTGAACGGGTGCTGACCTTTTAAAATGATAATAGTATCAAACACAAGGCGGTCGAAAGACCGCTTTTGTTTTGGCTGAATAACCCTCGTATAAGCCTCATATAATTAAATGAGGTGAGGGTATGTATAAGATAAAGGTCTATCTTGTTTGTTCGGCAGTGCTGCTGTGCGGCTTTCTTTTCGGAGGACTGCTCTATACTGCTTTTTCGGAAAATGAAGCTGTAAGCGTCATGTCGGAAGGTGCCAGAAATGAGACTGTCATTATTATTGACCCCGGACACGGCGGAGAGGACAGCGGAGCCGTAGACAACGGCATTTTAGAGAAGGATATAAACCTGAGCATAGCGCTCAAGCTCAGGGATATGCTCACTGTGTGCGGCTATAAGGTCGTTATGACAAGGGATACCGATATATCCATATATGACAGCTCGGCTTCGACCACAAGGGAAAAGAAGGTATCCGACCTTAAGAAACGTGTCGAAATAATAAACAGCAGCAAGGATAATATTCTTGTAAGCATACATCAGAATAAATTTGAACAGAGTCAGTACAGCGGTACGCAGATGTTCTATTCGCAGAACTCACCCGGCAGCATAAAGCTTGCAGAGGAAATGAGACGCTCAGTTACGGGATTCCTGCAGCCGGAAAACAAGAGGGAACTGAAGCCCTCCGATAACAGCATATATATTCTGTCTCATGCACAGGTCCCTGCCGTTATCGCAGAGTGCGGTTTTCTCTCCAATAAAGAGGAGGCACAGAAGCTTGCCGATGACAAATATCAGCAGCAGCTTGCCTTTTCGCTTATGTGCGGTATCGTTTCATACTGCTCTCAGAACACAATCGACAGCAAAGGATGATAAAGCAATGGCAAATTCAAAGCTTAAAAGCCTTTATGTCTGCACGGAATGCGGATATGAAAGTGCTAAATGGTACGGAAAATGTCCCTCATGCGGTGAGTGGAACACTTTGACAGAGGAAATAAGAGAAACACTCAAAAGCTCGTCAAGACTTGAACTGCAAAGAAAAAAGCCCTCCTCGGAGCCTGTGAAGATCACACAGATATCCACTGAGGACGAGCAAAGGTACTACACGGGACTGAAAGAGCTTGACAGAGTACTTGGCGGAGGAATAGTCAAAGGCTCTCTTGTCCTGCTCGGAGGAGACCCCGGTATCGGCAAATCTACCATTCTTCTTCAGGTATGCTCACATCTTGGAAAGATACTCAAGATACTCTATATTTCGGGTGAGGAATCCAAAAGGCAGATAAAGCTCCGTGCCGAAAGGCTCGGTGTAAACAGCGATAATCTCTATATCATGACAGAGACGGATATAGAGGCAATTGCCGACCGGATACAGACAGAGCAGCCCGACCTTGTGATGATAGACTCAATTCAGACGATGAATTTCAAGGAGCTGAGTTCATCTCCGGGCAGTGTGACTCAGGTAAGAGAATGCACAAATATTCTTATGAGAACATCAAAGTCTCTTGATATACCGTGCATTGTTGTAGGTCATGTAAATAAGGACGGTGCCATTGCAGGGCCAAAGGTGCTGGAACATATAGTAGATGCCGTGCTTTATTTTGAGGGAGACAAACAGATGTCATACCGCATTTTAAGAGCCGTAAAAAACCGTTACGGTTCCACTAACGAGATCGGTGTATTTCAGATGAGCGACAGCGGTTTGTCGGAGGTGGAAAACCCGTCCCTTATGCTGCTGTCGGGCAGACCGAAAAATGTTTCCGGTACCTGTGTAGCCTGTACTATGGAAGGTACAAGACCGATACTCGCAGAGATACAGGGGCTTGTTACCAATTCGGGATACGGCAATGCAAGAAGAATGTCTACAGGCTTTGACTACAACCGTATGTCAATGCTGCTTGCCGTGCTTGAAAAGCGATGCGGTTATTATTTCTCAAGTTTAGATGCATACGTCAATGTGATCGGCGGCCTGAGACTCGACGAGCCTGCCACAGACCTTCCTCTGGCATTGGCGCTTGTGAGCAGTCTTAAGGATATAGTAGTCTCAGAGGAGCTTATAGCCTTCGGAGAGGTAGGTCTGACAGGTGAGATAAGAAGTGTAAACCATGCAGCGCAAAGAGTTACGGAAGCCGCAAGACTTGGCTTTACAAAGTGTATACTGCCCTTTCACAATCTGAAAAATCTTGTTCTGCCGAAGGACTGCGAAATTGATATAATAGCGGTCAGAACTATCAGAGATGCGGTCGCTGCTCTTGGCGGCTGAGCTGCATAACTGAGCTGACGGGTGAAACTTTATGAATGCAGCCTGAACCGTCACAGTTAGTTACGGCAGCGGCATGGTCAAGTATACAAAAACCGTCAGCCTGATAGATACATCTTTCACAGCAGGGAATAATAGTCATAATATCAGCCTCTTTCTTATTTCTCAATGATATTATGGCGCATAATTTTAAAAAATATTCATCTTGAAACTCAGGGATCGCTGAATAAATCACGCCTTACGGCTCAGCACCTGTCTTGCTTGCCCTTTTTCCGCTATCCTGCACAAAAATCCCTTGACAATCGTCAGGTTGCCTGCGGTCTTTTTGCACAACCTGATGAAAAAATTGCTGACACAATACAGGCACTGAATTTAATCAGCGCTTCCCTAAAGCACGGCAGTCCGTAATGCGGATTACCGTGCTTTGATCTTTTAAACAAGGAGCAAAGCTCCAACAAGCTCGCTTGATTGGAGCGAGCGACGCCGTCAACAGACGTCGGGGAGCTTTAGCTCC
>CACXGH010000182.1 GCA_902767175.1 uncultured Ruminococcus sp. | reverse complement strand
AGGAGCTAAAGCTCCCCGACGTCTGTTGACGGCGTCGCTCGCTCCAATCAAGCGAGCTTGTTGGAGCTTTGCTCCTTGTTTAATAATTTACAAGTATTTGTCTATATAATAATTTACAAGTATTTGTCTTGTCGATTCTGTTGTAATATGGTAATATAATATCAAGTTTAGTATTATTGCCTGTAATAAACAGCATAGTCTGAACGATATATTTTATTTTTTTAAGGAGACGACCGTATGACAGAAGAAATCAAGACCGAAGAAACCATAGCAAAAGAAACTTCAGAAGAAAACACTTCGGCAGAGGAAACCGCTGCTGAGGAAGAAGCTTCTGCAGATAACAGGACAGGAAAGGACAAAAAGAAAAAGAAAAAGAAAAAGAAACCCCTGCTGAGCGAAAATAAAATCGAGATCATAGTAGCGGTACTTCTGGGTATAACAGCCCTGCTTACAGCATGGGCAACATGGATAGGCTCACTGCACGGAGGAAATCAGGCTACCAACTATACAAAGAGCAATAACCTTGCCTCCGAGGGGAATTCGGAATATAACGCAGGATTCCAGCTCTATCTTTCGGATCTGATGGCATGGAATACTATGATGGATTATTCCTTTGATCTCTCATTGGCTGAAGCAGAAAAGGATCAGGTTAAGACAGATCTTATCAACGAAAAGCTTGAAAACTATATTCAGCAGAATGCAAGTCAGATACTGCTTGACGGTATTGCGTGGATGACGGAAAACAATGATATCAGTCCGTTCAATATGCCGGGAATCGTAGATCAGTACTTTGTCAAAGCAAATGAGCTTCTTGAACAGTCAAGGGAAGTACTTGAAGAAGGTCAGAGAGACAATGCCAAGGGAGATGCATATAACCTTGTCAATGTGGTTTATTCACTTGTACTGTTCCTGCTCGGTATTGTAGGTATATTCAAGGGTTTGCCGAACCGCACTGCAGTAATGATCATCGCTGCTGTAGGTCTGATACTTGCAACTGTGTATATGTGTACTATCCCCATGCCGACAGGCTTCGACTTCGCAAGCTTCTTTGCACCTAAATAAACTGTTACGATCAGATAAACATAGTCTTAAAAGCAGATGCAGCATACAATTGCTCATCTGCTTTTATTTTTTTTGCGGCTAATGATAAAATTTTTTCAAACCGTGCAACCGTAACCGATCATCTGCGACTATATATAAAAGAACCATGGAGGTGATGCTTATGAAGGATACCGAAATTATAGAAATGTTTTTCAGGAGAGATGAAGCTGCGGTAAAGGAAACTGCCGATAAATACGGAAAATATTGTTATACGATCGCCAATAATGTTCTTGGTGATGATGAGGATTCCAAGGAAACGGTAAATGATGTCTATATGGAGACATGGAACAGTATTCCTCCGCACAGACCGTCTGTTTTTTCTGCATTTATCGGCAAGATAACAAGAAGGCTGGCTGTCAGCCGTCTGAGAAAACGAACTGCTGTCAAAAGGGGCGGCGGAGAGTATGAGCTTGCTCTTGAAGAACTTGCGGAATGTATACCGGATAGTGTAAATACAGAAAGAACGATGGAGGATAAGCTGATAATTCAGAAAATAAATGAATTTCTTAAAGCACTGCCCGAAACCGAAAGAAACGTTTTTATCTGCCGTTATTGGTATATGGATAAAGTAAAATCAGTTGCGGATCAATTTGGATTTTCCGAAAGCAAAGTGAAATCCATGCTTATGAGAACAAGATGTAAATTAAAGCAGAGGCTTACAGAGGAGGGATTATTATGACACCTGAGAAGCTTTTCGGATACATAGGAGAAATTGATGACAGGCTTATAATCAAAGCAAAACAAAAGCGGAAAATAAATAAAAAAATAGTGCTTGCTGCCGTCAGTACGGCAGCCTGTGCGGCTGCGGCCGTTACAGGTATTATTATAGCAATAAACGGCAGCGGAATGGAAGAAATACAGGTATCCGAGTATGAAAGCTATGCCGAAAGGGGTGCGGACACATCATTTGCCGGTACAGGCGGTGCCGTTTCACAACAGCCGCATACCGAGGATTCGGAAGATACGGAGGTAGACGTAATAAGCTCGGGTATATATTATGTGAGTGAGGGAGTAATAAAAAGTGTTGCTGTTGAGCATAAGGCGACAGCGGAGACAGTGTTTGACCTATGGAAGCAGCATAACAATATCGGCAGTGAGGTAAAGCTTATCATGAATAAAGTCGAAAGCGATTCAAGCACTGCCGGATCTGAGTTTGAAGGGCAGGGAGTAGCTGCATATCATACGGGAGGTCACTTTGTTTATAATGTATATGTGACGAAAAACCTTAAAGCTTATTTTACAGAAAAAAACAAAGAGCTTTTGCAGGAGTCTCTGAAAAAAACAATGCTTGAATATATTGATATGAAAATAGAAGAATATAATCTTATATTAGCGGAGTGATCTGAATGAAACGGTTTTCAGTGATAATACTTGCGGCTATGCTTTGCATAGGTGCAGCAGGCTGCAGTAAGAGCAGTGATAATGACGGTTCAAAAGCATCTTCGGACATGAGATTTTCTGATAAAAGGGACAGCCTGCCTGAAAGCAGTCAGCCTTCAGAAACCGAAAGCTCATCTGCTGTGAAGTCCGACACAGAAAAAATTGATACGAAAGATCCCGATACCGAGAATTCTGATACAGAACAGCCTCATGAAAATGTTGTCGTGCTGGAGGTTGCAGATAAAGACGGAAAGCATATAGGTGAGATAAAAAGCAGCGGCGCTGTTACACTGACGGACAGCGGACTTTTCTTTATGACCCGAAAAATATCAGTTCCTTCGGATAATACAGCTATAACCACGGAAACAAACAGTGAAAGAGTAACATCATATCATCTTTATGACCCTGAGAAAAATGAACGGTATGATCTCGGTGATATTAACGGGGAGGATTATGAAGCAGGCTATGACAGAACGGAGATAAACGGCAGACTTTATACTCTGATAACAACGGGAAATGCCCTAGATAATATACCGGATCCGCTCATTCTGCTTGAATTTGATCTTAATGCTCATTCTGTCAGGCAGTATAAGATATCCGATAACGGTTTTCCCTATACCGCTATGACTGAGGTAAACGGAAAGCTGCTGATACTCAACCACGATCAGCAGGAACAGCTTTCAGACAGACTATATCTGTTTGATACCCAGACAGGTGAGAGCGAACAGGTTTTACAGTTTGAATTGAATAACGGTACAGGTGACACTATCCGTCAGGTCTGGTGTGACGGGGAAGACATCTATATATTAAGGCTGGAATTTGCAAATGGCGATGCTGAAAAAATGTTCATTGATACATACGGCAAGGACTTTAAAAAGCTTTACGAAAAGGATATAACGTCTGTTATCCGGAAAAGCGCTGAGGAAAGTCTTGCTTCGGACGATGTCCGTAATGAAATGAAGCAAATGGTGAGCGGTTTCAGGGTTATAGATAAAAAGTATGTATATTATGAGAATTTCAGCGCTGTACATTTTTTGGCGGATATTGAAAGCGGAAAGCTTTTTGATGAAATTAACGAATTGTCACTTATCTCCTCAGGCAGCGGCAAGCCTTTCTTTTATTATATATACAAAGGAAATGCAGTGGATTATACCAAAGGCGAAAATGCTGTTTTTGAGCTGAAAAACGGCAGTCTTGAAAAGACTGTATTCAGTCCTGATGATGAGAGATATTACATAACCTCCGCATCAGTCAGTCCGAACGGGAAAAGACTGATACAAACGGATTATACCTCTCCCGATGACAGGAGTGATACTCTTCCGGCAAAGCTGTATTATTTCTGATGTGACGCAGCCGTTCTTTATCGTGAATGACGATAAAGAGCGGCTTTTTACACTGCGGCAGCTCTCTGAAAAGTATTGGTACATAAAAACCGGATACTTATAAAATGATATGTCTGCTGCACGGGTCATGTTATAACAAGCGTCGATGTCCCCCGAGTCTCGCCTGCCGGCTCGGGGGACATCGACGCTTGTTATAACTTTGAAGGAGTTCTTTATGCGGAAAAGCAGGGAAAAGTAATTGCTGCCGCCGCTAAAGGCAATCTTGAAAACGGTGATCCTCTTACAGTCGATACACCTATGCCGATAGGCTCGGTATCGAAGCAGTTTTGTGCCGCAGCTGTTCTTAAGCTGCAGGAGGAAGGAAAGCTGAGCATAGATGATGATGTTCAGAAGTATTTCCCCGTATATGAAAGTGCTGTGGGAATAAAGCTCAGGGATCTTCTTTCAATGCGCTCAGGTATCCCTGATTTTACGGAAGAAATATTTGAAATTGCTTCCGTTGACAAAACGGAAGAGGAAAATACAGAGATCCTGCTGAAATGGCTCTGTGAAAAGCCTATGAATCAAAAACCCGATACATTTTATGAATATTCCAACAGCAATTTCTTCCTTCTCGGAAATATTGTCGAGCAGATAACGGGAATGAAATATATAGACTATTTAAGAGAGAACTTCTTTACTCCGCCGGGAATGAAGAATACAGGAAATATTGCCGAGATGAACAGCGGCGCAGAGTGGGCAAAGGGAGTTTCATTTAAACAGATCGATCTACAGCCGGGCATTACCAAGGGGGCAGGCGATATTATTTCTACAGGTGCGGATATGTCATTATGGCTCAACGGACTGAGCAGCGGAAAGATAATATCTGCTGAGAGCTTTGAAGAGATGATAACAGACCGTAATCATGGAGAGGGCTACGGTTACGGCATACGCACTGACTTCTTCTGGGGAGTCGGACATCCCGGTTCAATAGGAACTTATGTTGCTATTGACAGTATTGATACTGAGTCGGGAATTACCGTGTTTTACTCAAGCAGTACTCTCGGCGCCGCAAAGGTCACACCGTTTACTGCCGAGCTTGTAGCTGTCATTGAATGACGGAATAAGTTATTAAATCCATAGAGATCGGGAAGCAATATAAAAATACAAAAGAAACACTGATTGATACACTTATTCATGAAGAACTGGAAGCAAGAATAATGAAACGCTCCGGACGCAGTAAGAAGTTTTCAAAACTGAATAGTGCTTCTGATGATGTCAGGCATAAGTATATCAACAGAGTTATAAAGTGTTATTTCGGAAGAAAGAGGTGGAATTATGGATTGGTGTGATATTGAAAATATTTTGATTAGTGGAACTGAAGAGGAAATATCAAAGCTGAAATGTCCGGATTGTGACTCAAAATTCAAATACAGGTATAACGAAAAATTTCATAGTATGGAGATTCGCTGTGACGGTTGCGGTTATCTTTCCAGAATGAGCGATTATCCATATCCTAATTGTGTTGAATTATTTGGAGTTGAAGCGGTAGTTTAAAAAACAAACAGCACAGAGGCTTAGCTGCCTTTGTGCTGTTTGCGGTTATTTGGGAAATATCAGGGAAGCGCTGAGCCGTAAGACGTGATTTATTCAGCGATTCCTTAGAATTATCAGATCTTTCTGTACCCCTTGAGACCGAGGAGAAATCTTACAAGCTTGCGTTTGAAGCCCGACAGTACATAGTCGAATTCGCCTGCGTACTGTTCGACACCGCCGTTAAAGCCTTTCTTGAAACGGTATACACCGTAATTGGGGTGGCTTTCGTCCTCACAGTGAGGTACGCCCATGAAGTCATATATGGTACAGCCGGACTCAATAGCCCACTGTATCATATTCCACTGCATCAGATAGTTCGGCATGAGGTTTCTCTGATTTACGGTAGAAGCACCGTAAACATAGCTTACTCTGTCGCCGTAGCGTACAACTACAGCACCCGAAAGCGGTGTTCCGTCGGGAGCATAGCAAATATAAAGACGTGCATCATCACCGAATGCGTCAAGGAGCTTTTTATAGTACTCCTTTGAGCGGATATTGAAGTGGTCACGCTCACCTGTTTCTACCATCAGAGGATAGAAGTCATCAAGGCTGGTGTTCTCATACTCACAACGTACACCTTTTTTTATCGCAGTTCTTATTTTATAGCGCCATCTCTGGTGGAAGGAGTCGAATACCTCCTGCTCTGTTCTGCCGTTTATTCTCAGAACATAGTTCTTGAGCGACTGTATCATGTAGTCCTCGGATCTGTTGACATCATAGCTGTATCCGAGTGATTTGAGTATCTCGACAGCTTCTGTGTCATCGTGCGGTATCATCGGGTCTACACGGAATACAAAAGCCTTTTTCTTCTTCGCATAGTCCTTCATCATATCCGTGAGCTTTGCAAGGGTTTCTTTATCATGAGGGTCGCATACAGGCCCTCTCGGTGCATAGACGAAGTTTGTACGGAGATATGGTATCTTCTTTACCAAGAGCTGAACAGCGCCCTTTACATTGCCTTCTTTATCCTTGAGAACCAATCTGTCGGACTGCCAGCCCTCTTTTACAAGGCTCCATTTCTTTGACTGCATAAAGCTTACATTCCTGAACTGAGAAACAAAGCTTTCGTATGTATCCTCCGGCTTTACTGTATTCATGTATATATCACTCCTGAGCATTTATTGTGTAAAGTATAAAACTCAAAGCATCTTTGGTGCTTTGATCTTTGACGGAATAATAAATCGTAAAACAGAATGCTTTTGCATTATTGCTGTATACAATTATTGTCATTAGAACATTATAAACCGAAAGGCATAAATTATTTTTCTGAAAAGTAAAAATAAAGCCTTTCGGCTAAATTTATAGCAGAAAGGCTTTTGCTCGTTATATTTTGTATTATTCGTCGTCTAAAATTTCCTTAAGAAGAGTTCTGCCCTTGCTCAGACGGCTTTTTACGGTACCGGCAGGCTCAAAGTATTTGTTGTTATACGCTTCACCGGAGAATACGCAGCGCAGGACTATCTTTTTATCATCAAACTTTTCCGTCACCACATATTCGATATGGTCGCTGGTTTCGGAGAGCTTCCTTTTGGATATAACGGCGCTGTGTCCGTTGAATTCGGTCTCTTCGGTTTCGATAACATTTCTTTCGGTGCGGTTGTAGTTTTCCGAATTATAGGCAAAAATCTGGAAGTACCGGCTGTCGCTGTATACGTTGTCATCAAGGTATCCGTAAGTCTGACCGCTGTATTCATTAGCCACGAAGCCTTCGGGAACATAGGCGGTATGGATGGATATATCTCTTGCAGTCTGATAGATCGCCGTTTCTTCCGAATCCGAAGACTGCAGGGAGGTCTGACTCTCGGCTGTGATATTGACGCCGTATTTACCTACGGGCTTTGTGAACAGTCCGAAAAATCCTGTTGACGCAGCAACCGTTGTTGTGCCGACAGCGGCTATCAGTGCGCATACCGGCACTGCCTTCAGAACTCGTTTGCCTGAGCTGTGTTTTGCGGCCTTTTTGTCATCAAGATGATACAGAGTGTTCATGACCTTATGATGAAATGCAGGTGTGGGTTCACCGTATGCAAGTTTGATATTCTTTTTCATAATAACCTCTCCTTTTTATTTATACCTGACGGATTTTTTCTGACAGGTGTTGGCTGTGCCTTCCCGGGAGATGAGCTTTTAACCTGTTTCATATATTAGATACTTTTAGGGGCGTAACGGTTCATTTTATTTAAAAATTAACGTATTATTCCGCTGCGAACCGTCCTGTACAGTTATGTGCAGCCTCTCCTGACAATATCTGCAAATCTGATTATAACAAACGTCGATATCCCCCGAGCCGGCAGGCGAGACTCGGGAGACATCGACGCTTGTTATATAAGTACCTTGAGTTCAGAGGGAGACAATAACTTTATAGTAATGTCGTCAAACGGCTTAGCAGAAGCAACCGCAATTGAACAGCCGTTCCATTCTGTATAACGGTAATACCACTGTCTGTCGTTAAGTATCAGTTCTGATCGCTCAGGGTCTGTCTTAACGGATAAAGGTTCAAGGTTCATACCCGAGCCGACAGCCTTCATTATGCTTTCCTTGATACTCCAAAGATAGTAAAAGCGTTTCTGAGGAGAGTTATTGATCCATTGCTGTTCAGTTTCGGAAAAAATAAAGGGGACAAGTTTATTATCATATTCCTTTATTTGTTCTATATCCGCACCGACAGGTGAGCTGTCATAGGCAAGCATTGAATATCCGCCTGAATGTGATACGTTGAAGTGTACACCGCTTTCCGTATAAGGCTTGCCGAAAGAGGTGTACTGCAGCGACCTTTCTGAAATGCCTAAGAGTGCGTGTATAAGCAGACCTGCGCCAAGGCTCATAAGCTTGTCGCCTTCTCTTAGAAATTTTTCAGCTTTGCTGCACCGTTCGGGCATAAGCGCATTTAATGTTTCATAGGGCAGTGAAGAAACATCTGCTGCTTTAATAATGTAAACTATCATGCGGTAGTTGACCCTCCGTGAATAATGATCATTTAACGGCTGTTGGCAACAGGCAAACAGCTATTAAATGATACTTCAATCCTCCCATAATGTCAAGTTCTGTGGTGCGTGAACGCAGCGGAGTGCCTCCGCTGTCGCTTCGCGGTGCGTGACCGCACATGACGATTCGCGGCGGCGCTCGTTACACTCGCTCTGACATACTGACCAAACACTTATTGTCCGCAGTTATCCTCCCCACACGGCACGGACGTGCCGCTTAGGGGAGGTTTTATTGTATAAATAACTATTGGCGCGGTCAATTAACTGCCGATTTGCATTTCTGACACCGTGAATCGGGTGCGGCGACACGCCGCCGGTTAATAAAAATGATGACAAATGAATTATGATATGATAAAATACAGTTAGATATATTTTACGGATAAGAATGTTAAGGAAGCGCTGATTAAATTCAGTGCCTGTATTGTGTCTGCAATTTTTTGTCAGGTTGTGCAAAAAGACCGCAGGCAGCCTGTCGGTTGTCAAGGGATTTTTGTGCAAGATGGCGGAAAAAGGGCAAGCAAGACAGGTGCTGAGCCGTAAGGCGTGATTTATCCGTCGATTCCTTAATATCAGAAGAGGTATGGTTTTATGAACAGAATAAATATAATAGGCTCAGGGCTTGCAGGTCTTTCGGCAGCCCTTACCCTTGCGGAAAACGGAATGAGCTGTCGGCTGATTTCACCAATGCCGTCTGAAAGGGCGCAGTCCGTAATGGCAGAGGGAGGAATCAATGCCGCTCTTGATACGATGGGAGAAAACGACAGCGCAGAGCAGCATTTTGAGGACACGATGAAGGGCGGAGTTTTTCTTGCTGATCCGAACGCTGTATGGGGACTTTGCAGCGATGCACCTGCTATAGTTAATAGGCTGTGTGACCTTGGCGCTGCACTGAGAATGCAGGGAAGCTCTCCCGTACTGAGAAATTTCGGAGGACAAAAGAAAAAACGCACAGCCTATGCAAAGAGCAGCACGGGAAAAATACTTATGACGGCGCTTATTGATGCTGTAAGAAAATATGAAGTATCAGGACTTGTGGAGAGATATGCCAATCACAGACTTGAGGAGCTTATTATCGAATCATCGCAGTGCAGGGGTGTAAAGATAAAGAATATAAGAAACGGCGATATTATTCCTCTGACAGGGGCTGTTCTGCTTGCAGTCGGAGGAATGAACAGCCTTTTCCCGGGGCTTACGACGGGCACGGTGATAAATACGGGAGATGTGACAGCGGAGGCCTTTTTTAAAGGAGCAGAGCTTTATAATCTTGAATTTATTCAGTATCACCCTACAACGGTATCCGTTCCCGAAAAGCGCTGTCTGATAAGCGAGGCTGCAAGAGGAGAGGGCGGAAGGCTGTTTGTAATGAGAAACGGCGAGCCGTGGTATTTTATGGAGGATAAATATCCCGAATACGGAAATTTATCTCCGAGAGATGTTGTATCAAGGGAGATAGAGCTTGTAAAAAAGGAGAGCGGCTGCGGTAACAGTGTATATCTTGATATGACAAAGCTTGACAGTAACGTATGGAAAAATAAGCTTTCCGACCTGAGAGATGAATGCATAGAGCTTTTGGGAAAGGATCCTGCTGCGGAACCGATAGAGGTATCACCCGGAATACATTATTTTATGGGCGGCATCGGTGTTGATGAAAAGCACCGTACCAATATAAAAGGACTTTATGCCGCAGGCGAATGTGCCTGTCAGTATCATGGCGCAAACAGGCTGGGCGGAAATTCTATGCTCGGTGCTGTTTACGGCGGAAGAATTGCCGCACTAACGGCAATGGAGGAGAACAGACAGGAACAACAGCCGGAAGAAAAGACGGATATAATTAAGGGAGACGGCTGCCCTGTTATGACAGAAAGCAGTATATCTGCCGAGGCTGCCGGAATATTGAAGGATAGTCTTGGAATATTCCGCAGCGAAGAAAAGCTGACCAAGGCACTCGCAGAGCTTTCTGCCCTTTACGAGAATGAAAGCGACCCTGTGATGAAAAAGAGACTTCTGCTCGGAAGGGCTGTTCTGCTTTCAGCTTCAGAGCGCAGAGAGAGCAGGGGAGCGCATACGAGAACAGACTATCCCGACAGGAATGACAGGGAATTCAGAAAGACGACCGTTGCTTTATATAAAGACGGAAATGTGGTTGTATCAATGAGGGATATACCCGTGAAAAGAGGTCAGGCAGATGAAATATCTGATAGAGATAAAGAGAAGAAGGTCTGAGAAAGACGAGCCGTACTTTCAGACCTTTGAATATGAAACTGAGCTTGAAAGTGCTACGGCTGCAGCGGCGCTTGCTGAACTGAACAGAAGAAAGCCGCTTCGTGATATAAACGGTGCGGAATGTGAAAGGATAGTATGGGAGTGCAGCTGTATGCAGAAAAAATGCGGTGCCTGTGCGATGGTGATAAACGGCAGACCTCAGCTTGCCTGTGCTGCCGTGCTGAATGAGCAGAAGGGCAGCAAAATAAAGATAGAGCCGCTAAGTAAGTTCCCTGTTATCGCAGATCTTTATGTTGACAGAAGTATAATGTTTGAAGCTCTCAGGCAGATAGGAGCATGGCTTGATGAAGAAAAACGGGCAGGAGACAAGAATAATGAGCTTCTGTATGAGGCTTCACGCTGTCTGCAGTGCGGCTGCTGTCTTGAAGTATGTCCGAACTTTTACAGCGGAGGGGATTTTTCCGGAATGGCTGCTCTTGTGCCTGTATCAAGGCTTCTTGAGGAGCTTGACGGAAAGCAGAGCAGAAGTCTCAGAAAGCAGTACGGAAAGCATATATATAACGGCTGCGGAAAATCTCTTGCCTGCCGTAATATCTGTCCTGCAGGGATAGATATTGAAAAGCTTATGGTGAATTCCAACAGCGTTATGCTGTGGAAGCACCTTTTCAAAAAATAATGAATCATTACAGCGGATATTTCTGCCGTGCGCAGAATGTCCGCCTTATATTTTTAACTCGTTCAAAAATCCTGTCCGGTTAGTGCAAAATGCTTGACTAATCTTCCCGACGGCATTATAATTTAAATTGGAAGAACAGCGTAATGCTGTAAAATCAGTCATTATCAGGAGGAAAGAAGTATGAAGAATTATAATATTACCCTGCTCAGGGGCGACGGTATAGGCCCTGAGATAGTAGGAGAGGCTGTGAAGGTGCTGGATAAGGCTGCCGGTAAATTCGGCTTTACCGTGACATATACTGATGCACTGCTCGGCGGCTGCGCTATTGATGCGACGGGAGTTCCGCTTCCTCAGGAAACAATAGATAAGTGCCTTACGTCAGACTCTGTTCTGCTTGGTGCGGTAGGCGGTCCTAAATGGGATACACAGCCCGGAAATAACAGACCGGAGGCAGGACTTCTCGGCATAAGAGGAGCTTTGGGACTTTTCGCAAACCTCAGACCTGCCGTTATATTTGAACCGCTCAGAGATGCCTCTCCCCTTAAAAGCGAGATCATAGGCGATGCCATGGACATCATGATCGTAAGAGAGCTTACAGGCGGCATTTACTTCGGAAAAAGAGGAAACTTTGAAGAGGACGGAGTAAAGGCTGCTTATGATACGGAGAAATATAATGTAAATGAGATCGAGCGCATAGGCAGAGTGGCTTTCGATATGGCTATGAAGAGAAACAAAAAGCTTACAAGCGTTGACAAGGCGAATGTTCTCGATTCCTCAAGGCTCTGGAGAGAGACAATGATCCGTCTTTCCAAGGAATATCCTGAGGTAGAGCTTAATCATCTCTATGTAGACAACTGTGCTATGCAGCTTGTAAGAAATCCCAAGCAGTTTGATGTTATCGTTACGTCAAATATCTTCGGAGATATCCTGTCAGATGAGGCTTCCATGATAAGCGGTTCTATCGGTATGCTCGCTTCTGCAAGCCTTAACAGCACAAAGCTCGGTATGTATGAGCCTATTCACGGTTCTGCACCGGATATAGCAGGCAAGGGTATTGCAAATCCGCTTGCTACTATACTTTCCGCTGCTATGATGCTGCGCTATTCTCTTGATGAGCCGAAGGCTGCCGATGCTATTGAAGCTGCCGTTGCTGAGGTGCTCAAAACCACAAGAA
This sequence comes from uncultured Ruminococcus sp., assembly GCA_902767175.1. Lineage (GTDB taxonomy): Bacteria > Bacillota > Clostridia > Oscillospirales > Acutalibacteraceae > UBA1213. The sequence goes on along the minus strand of CACXGH010000182.1, from coordinate 2,171 downwards.
CTCCCGATATCTATACGGAAGGCACAAAGAAGGTCAGCACGACAGAAATGGGCGATGCTGTATGTGCTCTCCTTTGATAAAAAGATAATAGGGTAGTATTGAGGTGAATTGAAATGGATAATATGATGCTTGCGCTTACCCTTCTGATAGCCGGATTTATCATTGTATTCGTTGTGCTTATCCTGCTTATCGTTATCATCACTGTATACGGCAAGCTGATACAGGCTGCACAAAGATCTTCCGATAACAGAAAGAAGAGAAAAGTCGTAAAGAAAACGGAAGCGCCTGCTGCGGCGGAAAATGTGACTGCTGCGGCAAATGTGCAGAATTCTCCGGCAGACGGTGACAGCGATGAAATTCCCGGAGAGATAATCGCTGCAATTGCCGCAGCCGTAGATGCTGTATATGGCAGTAAGCCCCATAAGGTGAGATCTGTAAAGCGAAACGGTGCTGTACGCTCCGCATGGGGCAGTGCCGGTGTAATGAGCAATACAAGACCGTTCTGACCGAAAAGCGTAACAAAAGAAAGGAAGAGAAACCATGGAAATTTTCTCTCAGCTCGGCAATGTAATTGTCGGACTGTACCAATCATCGGGCTTATGTCATCTCAGTTGGCAGAACTATGTCATGATCCTGATATCCTTCGTGCTGATGTTCCTTGCGATAAAAAAGCAGTATGAGCCGCTGCTTCTTCTGCCTATCGCTTTCGGCATGATGATAGTCAACATTTTCCCCGAAATAATGGCTAATCCCGTAACACAGATGCTCACGGCAGATCAGGTCGCAGCAAAGGGACTTGATCCTGCATCTTACCCGACATCGTCAGAGCTTCTGACCAAAGCACAGGCTATCGCCGCAGGATTTGAGCCGTCCGTTCTGCCAAAGGTTGATCTCGGCGGTACGGAATTCTATAAGGTCGTTTACTATACCGTTACAGAAAACGGCGGACTGTTCTACTATCTCTATCAGGGTGTTCATCTCGGTATATTCCCGCCGCTTATTTTCCTCGGTATCGGAGCAATGACAGACTTTGGCCCTCTTATTGCAAATCCGAAGAGCTTTATCCTCGGTGCTGCTGCACAGATAGGTATTTTCATCACCTTTATCGGTGCAATCCTGCTCGGCTTCCAGACCAATGAGGCAGGCTCCATAGCGATTATAGGCGGTGCTGACGGCCCTACCGCTATATTCGTTACTTCAAAGCTGTCGCCCGAACTGCTCGGGCCTATAGCAGTTGCGGCATATTCGTATATGGCACTTGTACCTATCATACAGCCGCCTATAATGAAACTTCTTACAACTAAGAAGGAGCGCTCTATCGTAATGGGACAGCTTCGTCCTGTATCAAAGCTTGAAAAGATAATCTTCCCGATCGTTGTTGTTGTACTTGTCGCAATACTCCTTCCCGATGCTGCTCCTCTTGTAGGAATGCTCATGCTCGGAAATCTCTTCAAGGAGAGCGGAGTTGTTGACAGAATCGCAAAGACAGCGCAGAACGAGCTTATGAATATAGTAACGATCTTCCTTGGTGTTACTGTAGGTGCTACCGCAAGCGGTACACTCTTCCTTACTCCCAAGACACTCGGTATTATCGCTCTCGGACTTATCGCATTCTGTCTCGGTACAGCCTGCGGTGTCCTTTTCGGAAAGATCATGTGCTGGGCTACAAAGGGCAAGATCAATCCCCTTATCGGCTCTGCGGGTGTTTCGGCTGTTCCTATGGCTGCCCGTATTTCACAGAAGGTCGGTCAGGAGGAAAACCCCGGCAACTTCCTTCTTATGCACGCTATGGGACCGAACGTCGCAGGTGTTATCGGATCTGCGGTAGCAGCAGGTGTTCTCATCAGCGTTCTTAAATGATGGTTAATAACAGACTCCCGTTAAAAGTAGTATAACTTCCGTTTTGTCCGGATAAACTAAGGCAATACGCACAAAGACAGTGCCGCAGATGTGCTGCTTGGCCGTAAGGATGTTTGTGCGGTATTGTCTCGGATACAGCGGTTTCTATGTGCCTGCACAGGGCTTCTTACAGCTTGTGCAGGCACTTTTCTGTTTATTGAACGTAAGAAAAATCTCATAGTATATAATACCGGAATGTCACGGAAATCGACTTTTAAAAACTGATAGATGAGAGCGTATAAATTCCTTCTTCTAAAATTTGATCTGTGTGT
>CACXGH010000181.1 GCA_902767175.1 uncultured Ruminococcus sp. | reverse complement strand
GGAGCTAAAGCTCCCCGACGTCTGTTGACGGCGTCGCTCGCTCCAATCAAGCGAGCTTGTTGGAGCTTTGCTCCTTGTTTAATGAAATAATTCCGTACAAGCGGATATAGGGAACCGCAGGTACGCAGAATGATCATATATCCGGAAAAAATCAGTTTTTAGTTGCGCAGAAAGCCGTAAACAACAGACTTACTATCATATAAGCGAAAAAGAAAGCCACAAGACCGAGAAGCACTCCCGATGTGACAGATACAACTGTAAGGTCAGCAGAAACAGCGATAAATGATGTCAGGATAGTACCGACAATACCGAACAGCAAGCCGCCGAGCTTACATCTGAGACATCTCATCGCAGCCGTTGAGCCGCCGTCAGCAAGTGAGAGTACTAAAACGGATATAAGCAGAACTATACCCGTTATAAGAGCCGTAAGAACAGCCGGGAAGAACGCTGTTACAAGTGAGTTTATAAACAGCAGAACGACCGCAGCGGCAAAAACAAGTCCTGCTATGATACCTACAAGTATCATTATACCGTTCATACAGCGTGAAAACCCATCGCAGCATCTTTGCTCTCCTGCATTGTTATTCTCAGGCTGACAATTATAACCGCACAGCATATACATTCATCTCCTTTTTATACTCAGAAAAATAATTTCACCGAGCACTCTTCCGAGCCTGTCGGAGCATTTATTATCAGAAAAGAGCCTTCCTGCCGGAGAAGGTATCTTTTCTTTAATATAATATGTCTTGCTTAACAATTGGTGTTTACTTTACAGAGGAAAAAGTGTATAATGTTAGTGTTCATAGCTGTATTATACCAAACAGGGACTGAGAAAGCCGATGAACGAAAATATTAATAGAAAAGAGTAGGAATAATGTCTTTAAAGCTTGGCAGAAATGATCCCTGCTGGTGCGGCAGCGGAAAAAAGTATAAGAAATGTCACGAGGAGTTTGACGAAAAGATCTCCTTCTATAAAAGTCAGGGTCATATCGTACCGGAACATAAAATGATAAAAACCCCCGAACAGATCGAGGGAATTAAGGAAAGCTGCAAAATAAACATTGCGGTTCTTGACTATGTAGCGGAGAATATCCGTGAAGGCATGACAACACAGGAGATAGACGACCTTGTAGCCGAGAAAACAGCGGAGCTTGGCGGAATTGCAGCGCCGCTCAATTACGAGGGCTACCCAAAGAGCGTATGCACATCTATAAATGAAGTGGTTTGTCACGGTATCCCCTCTGATAAAGTCGTACTCAAGGACGGCGACATAATAAATGTCGATGTCTCAACAATATATAAGGGATATTTTTCCGACTCATCAAGAATGTTCTGTATCGGAAATGTAAGTGACGAAAAGAAAAAGCTCGTTGAGGTAGTAAAGGAATGTGTTGAGCTTGGTCTCGAACAGGTAAAACCATGGGGCTTTTTAGGAGATATGGGACAGGCTGTAAACGATCATGCAAAGGCAAACGGCTACAGTGTTGTCCGTGAAATAGGCGGTCACGGTGTTGGTCTTGAATTCCATGAAGATCCATGGGTAAGCTATGTTACCAAAGCGGGCGAGGATATGCTGCTTGTGCCGGGCATGATCTTCACTATTGAACCTATGGTAAATATGGGAACACACAAGGTCTTTGTCGACAAGGAAGATGACTGGACGATATACACCGCTGACAAGAAGCCCTCTGCACAATGGGAGATTATGGTACTCGTTACCGAGGACGGTCATGAGGTGCTCTGCTATTGATAAATTTTAATGAACCGCTGAATAAATCACGCCTTATGGCTCAGCGTTTCCTTGACAGAGCTTTCCCCGCAAACAGAACTTTCCACAAAATAATAGCAGTATACAGCATCGGATCTTGCTGTATACTGCTTGTTTTTTGCTTATTTTGTCATGAATAGTCGACAACATCTACCCAGCTCTTGAGGAAGTCCTCTTCACCGGGAATTCTCTTGACAAGCTGAGATGCTGCAACTATCGGCAGCCACTGCTGAACATACTGTCTTGCAGTATCGGTTTTTTTGCAGAAAAGTTCAAGATACTTCTCAGCAAGGCTCTTATCCCTGAGTGCAAAGAGAAGATAAGTTCTTGCCGCATCTGCCGCACCGTTGCCCTGTGTAACGTGGGACCAGTCTATGATATGCGGATTGCCTTCATTATCAATGATAATATTGCTCGGGTTGAAGTCACCGTGACAAACCTTATTATGCTTTGGCATACTTTCAAGTCTTGTATGAAGCTCATAGCGGATAGTAGCATCAAGCTGACCGCCAAGACTTGTTATCTTTCTGTTCATCTTATCCTTAAGCTTATTGAGCAGGGGTGATTTTTTACTCTGTACAAGTATCTGAAGATCCACGAACATATCCATATATTCATCAAGCTTATCGGGATTTTCCTGCATAAGCTCGGCAAGTGTCTTGCCCTCTACATATTCCATTGTAATAGCCCATTCGCCGTCAATGACTGATACAGCCTTGAGAGCAGGTATCGGCAGCCCTGTTTCTTCAACTCTTGACTGATTGAGGGCTTCGTTAAGTATATCAGACTTAGGATATTTTGCAGAAAATACTTTTACGGCATTGTCTCCGTCACGATAGATAATTTTTTCGGCTCTTTTTGTAATTACTTCCATAGTATAAGCTCCTTTCGGCACAAAACTTGATATATTCTTTATATTTTATCGTCTATATATTATACTACTGTTTATGCATAAAGTATAGATGTATTTTGCTTGAATTTTTGTGCTGTTTTTTGTTTCTTTATACAAAATTTACGAATTTCCCATTTATTTATTTATATCAATATACAAAACGTTTACTTGAATATGTTAACAACAAAGCCGATGAAGGCAATTTTGCTTTAAAAACTGATAGATGAGAGCGTATAAATTCCTTCTTATAAAATTCGACTTATATGTTTATATTTACAGATTTAGTCAGCGGTTTCAGGAAAGGGGTTTCCCCATGTGACTGTCCCGGCAGAATTGATTTCCGTGTCATAAGAAATACCTGTATTGATTTATGAGGTTTAATATGGTATCATAAGTTCTATAATACGATGTGACGGTGAAATAAATGGCGATAATTACTGTAAACGGACTTTCTATGGAATTCGGAGAGCAGAAGCTGTTTGACAATATGTATTTTGAAATACAAAGCGGCGACAGAATAGGTCTTATAGGTGTCAACGGCTGCGGAAAAACTACCCTTTTTAAGCTCCTCACGGGTGAATATGAGCCGACAGGCGGAGAAATAATCATAAATAAAAATACAAAAATAGGATATATGGAGCAGCACGTTTGCAGGGCACTCGATACCTCTGCATATAATGAGGTGCTTACAGTTTTTGACGACCTTATGGACGCTGAACGTGAGCTTGAACAGCTCAGCGAAAAAATATCCGCCAAAAACGGTGATATTGACAAGCTCGTTGAAAGGCAGGCTTTTCTGAATGATGAATTCACAAGAAGGGACGGACTGACCTTTCGTGCAAGAGCAAGGTCTGCGCTGCTCGGTCTCGGTTTTGACGATACACAGATGCAGCTGCCTATACGCTCACTCAGCGGCGGACAAAGAGCAAAGCTGCAGCTTGCAAAACTGCTGCTTTGCGGAGCGAATTTTCTTCTTCTTGATGAGCCTACCAATCATCTCGATACACATTCCGTTGAATGGCTTGAAGAATATCTCACAAGCTCAGGCTGTGCGTATCTTGTAATTTCTCACGACAGGTATTTTCTTGATAAAGTCACGACAAGGACATTTGAGCTAGAAAATAAGAAAATGACACCCTATAAGGGCAATTATTCAGCATATATACCGCAGAGAGACGAAAGAAAGCTGACTGCACAGAGAATATATGACAATACCGTAAAGGAAATCAACCGTCTTGAAGGAATTATAGAACAGCAGCGCAGATGGAACAGAGAAAAGAATATAAAGACAGCAGAAAGCAAGCAGAAAATTATAGACCGCTTAGAAAAAAAACTTGAAAGACCCGAAAGAGCACCCTCTTCTATGACTCTCAGCTTAGGGATAAGCGAACAGAGCGGAGATGATGTGCTTGACGTAAGCGGACTCGCACTCAGCTTCGGAGACCATAAAATTTTCAGAAATGTCGATATGGAAATACACAGGGGCGAGAAAATATTTATCTTAGGGCCTAACGGCTGCGGAAAAACCTCACTGATAAAGACGCTTTTAGGTCATTATCAGGCTGACTGCGGAAGGATACGCTTTGGTGTCGGAGTAAAGAAGGGCTATTATGATCAGATACAGAGCGGCATGGACAGCAGCAAGACTGTATTTGAGGAGATATCCGACAGATTTCCGTCAATGACGAATACGGAAATACGCAGCACTCTTGCAAGACTGCTTTTTAAGAATGACGATGTATTCAAGCCGCTGTCGACACTGAGCGGAGGCGAACGGGCTAAGGTACTTCTGACCGAGCTTATGCTGTCAAAGGCTAATCTGCTGCTGCTTGACGAACCGACAAACCACCTTGACATAAGCTCATGCGAGGCTTTGCAGAATGCACTCTCAGGATATGAAGGAACTCTTTTGGTCGTATCTCATGACAGGTACCTTATCAACAGCCTTGCAGATAAGATATTCTATCTCACACCCGAAGGCATACAGATATACGAGGGAAATTACGAGAGCTTTTTGCAGAAATTCAAGCCCTTTGAAGAAAAAGAAAAGCCCTCCCCTGTCAATACAGAAGAGAAACAGACCGAATACAAGAATAAAAAAGAAAGAGACGCACAAAGGCGAAAGGACAAAGCAAGACTTGCAAGGCTGGAAACAGAGATCGCAGAGCAGGAGGAAAAGCTTTCGCAGCTTGAGGCTGCACTGAACGACCCCGAGAATTCCTGCAATTATGAAAAGACACTTGAGATAACCGAAAAGCTTGAAAAGACACAGAGAGAGCTTGACGAAATGTATACCGAATGGGAAACGCTGAGCCTGCGCCTTGATGAAGCGCAGTAGCATAAAAAAGCGGCACGGAATGACCGTGCCGGAATATGCTGTAAATAATTATTCTGCTTTTAATTCAGCCTGACTTTCCTCATTATAAAGGAAAGGCGCAAGATCCGTCATAAGCTCCTCAGGCGGATCCTCATCGGGCAGCTCAAGGATCATAGGATCAGTGATATCAAGACTGATAATACCAATAAGCGAATGAGCGTCGATAGTATAAATATCGGAAATAAGATTGATTTTCAGCTTATCATACTTTGCCGTTATAGCTGCAAAATGCTTAACGCTGGTAAGATCCTTTAAAAATATTTTTGTCCTGTACATTTACTGACCCGTCCTTTCGGTAATATTCATTTTTCGGTTTTTATCAGCCTTCAAGGGCGCTTTTTATGCTTTAATTTTATCAGTTAAAGCCGTTCAGGTCAACACTAAAATTCCAAAATCGCCGTTTTACGACAATTTTGTATCAAAGGCCATAATTTGGCTGTTCTGTCATAAATTTTAGTCTTTAATGACAATACATAAAGAGGTAAGAAAATGAGAGCAAAAATTATCACATTAGGCTGCAAGGTAAACCAATTTGAATCACAGGCCATGCTGCGTGAGCTTGCAGAAAACGGATATCAGATAGTAAACGAAGACGAACAGGCGGATATTTCTATAATAAATTCCTGTGCTGTCACAAAGGTCAGTGAACAGAAAGCTGTTAAGCTCATACACCGTCTGAGAAGAGAAAATCCTGACGGAACTATCGTACTGACGGGCTGTATGGCTCAGGCATTTCCTGATTCGGGAGAAAAACTGCCCGAAGCCGATATCATTCTCGGCAATAAGCGCAGGCGTGATCTCATACCCGTAATAAACGAATATCTCGGCAAAAAAACTCAGCTCACCTCTGTTGAGGAATACTGCCGCAGCGACCCATACGAGGATCTGTTTGTAGATGATTTTATGAACAGAACAAGAGCCTTTCTGAAAATCGAGGACGGCTGCAACCGTTTCTGCTCTTACTGCATAATCCCTTATGCCAGAGGACGGGTACGTTCATGCTCACTGCAGTATATCCGTGACGAAATAAAGGCTTTTGCCGCAAACGGCTACAAGGAGATTGTAATTATCGGGATAAACCTGTCATCATACGGCAGCGACAACGGACTGAAATTCTCCGATGCTATTGCAGCAGCCTGTGAAAGTGCCGATGTAAGAATAAGACTCGGCTCTCTTGAACCTGAATCAATGGACAATGAAACACTGAAAATACTTGCAGGATATAAGAATTTCTGTCCGCAGTTTCATCTTGCACTGCAAAGCGGCTGCAATGAAACGCTGAAAAGAATGAACCGACATTATACTGTAGAGGAATACTCCGAAATAGTTCAGAATATACGCAGCATTTTCGATAATCCTTCAATAACCACAGATGTAATGGTCGGCTTTGCAGGAGAAACAGATGAGGAGTTTGAAAGCTCACTGCGCTTTGTGGAAAAAACAGGCTTTGCGAGAGTACATATTTTCCCGTACTCAAGGCGTGCAGGTACTGCAGCAGACAGAGCAGGCGGACACCTCAGCCCTGAAATAAAGAAGGAACGTGCAGCCAGAATGGCTCAGATCGCTTCAAAGAGTATGCAGGATTTTCTCTGCTCACAGATCGGCAGAACCGAGCAGGTGCTTATTGAAGCACGGAGCAAAAACGGTATGTATGAGGGCTATACAATGAATTACACTCCTGTTTTTGTCAGCACTGACGACAGCAGCATCGGCAGGATATTGAATGTCCGCATAACCTGTGCTCAGGGTGACCGCTGCATAGCGGAGATCGTACCGTAAGACGAAAGCTTAAACAAGGAGCTAAGCTCCAACAAGCCCGCTTGATCGGAGCGAGCGACGCAGTCAACAGACATCGACATTTGTTAAACAAGGAGCAAAGCTCCAACAAGCTCGCTTGATTGGAGCGAGCGACGCCGTCAACAGACGTCGGGGAGCTTTAGCTCCT
>CACXGH010000180.1 GCA_902767175.1 uncultured Ruminococcus sp. | reverse complement strand
GTGTCCGGTGGACACCTCTGCCGAAGGCAGAAGCACCGACCGAGCCGGCAGGCGAGACTCGGGGGACATCGACGCTTGTTATAAATGTTCATAAAAATATAATTCATATAAAAGCTTCGATAACAAACAGCCTGCAAAAAGGAGTAAAAGAATGAAAAGAGAAAAGACAAAAAAGATAACCTCTATAGGCGGACAGGCACTTATGGAGGGAATAATGATGAGAGGCCCCTTGAAAACGACTGTCGGTGTGCGGAAAAATGACGGCAGTATTGAGCTTGAGGAGATACAGCCGCTCAATCTGACAAAAAAGTATAAGCTTCTGCGTCTTCCGATACTCAGAGGTGTCGCAAATATGATAGACTCCCTCATCACAGGAAATAAGGCGCTTATGCTCTCTGCCGATAAGGCTATGGAGGGTGAGGAAGTGCCTGAGGAGGAGCTGAGCAAGTTTGATCTATGGCTTGATAAGCATTTCGGAGAAAAGGCAGTCGGTTTTATAATGGGCGCTGCAATGGTTCTTGCAGTAGTGTTCTGTATTGCGGTGTTCTTCTTTGTGCCTACATGGCTGTTCAATCTTCTTGCCTCTGCGTTCCCGTTCCTTAATGACGCTATAATATGGCGTTCTGCTTTTGAGGGTATTCTGAGAATAATCCTGTTCCTTATCTATATGGCTCTTGTCACACTCAATAAGGATATAAAGAGAGTTTTTCAGTATCACGGAGCTGAACATAAGACTATATTCTGCTATGAGCATGAGCTTGACCTTACTGTAGAGAACGTAAGAAAGCAGAGCCGCTTTCACCCTCGCTGCGGTACAAGCTTTATTGTGCTTATGCTTATTGTCGGCATACTTATCGGTCTGTTCATTCCGTTTACGGACGTATGGCTGCGTTCTTCAATAAAGATAGCACTTCTTCCCGTTACCGTAGGAATAGGCTATGAGCTTATAAAGATTTGCGGAAGGCATGACAATATCATCACAAGGATAATTGCTGCTCCGGGTATATGGATGCAGCACCTTACGACAAAAGAGCCGAAAGATGATATGATAGAGGTAGCTATTGAGGCTATGAAGGACGTTATTCCCGAAAACGGTGAGGATATTATAAAATGACAGTCCGTGAGGCATATGCATATACAATAAAAACACTTTCGGTGAATGAGGAGCTTTCCCCTGTTTTTGAGGCAAGAATACTCTTTGAGGAGCTGTTCGGGCTGACAAGACTAAAGCTTGCCGGACAGTCGGAGAGAGAATTTACCGCTGAAGAAAAGGTTATTCTTGATTCTGCGGCAGCAAAAAGACTGAGCGGAGTGCCGCTGCAGTATATAACGGGCAAATGGAGCTTTATGGACAGGGAATATTATGTCGGTGAGGGTGTTCTGATACCGAGAGACGATACAGAAGTCGTTGTCAGGGAATTCTATGACGGCATAAAAAACATACACACGCCGAAGCTTGCTGACCTGTGTTCGGGCAGCGGAATTATTGCTTTGACACTGTCTGGGCTTCTGCCCGAAAGCAGTATTGCCGCAATTGAAAAAGAGGACGCTGCATTTGAGTATCTCAAAAGAAATACAGAGCTTCATAAGGCGGAAAATGTTACAATAATAAAAGGAGATATTTTCGTCTGTCATGAGGATTTTGAGAACGAAAGTCTTGACGGGGTAATATCAAATCCGCCCTATATTGAAACTGATGTGATACCTCAGCTTCAGACAGAAGTGCAGTCTGAGCCGAAAACGGCTCTTGACGGCGGTGCGGACGGTCTTGACTTCTACCGCTGTATAGCGGAAAAGTGGCTGCCGAAGCTGCGCTGCGGCGGTATTATTGCCGTTGAAACAGGAGAAACACAGGCAATGGCAGTCAGTGAGCTTTTTGAACAAGGCGGAGCGGAAAATATCAGGGTGATAAAGGATATTCAGGGACTTGACAGGGTAATATACGGGACTAAGAAATGATATGCCTGTTCTTGTTCACTTTTATATATTGCAATTTCAGACAGGAAAATGTATAATCAAATCATCGGCTGTAAAGAAATAAAAAAGGATCGGAAAGGGTGATCTGAATGGCATTTGATAAGCAGAAAGCGCTGGAGACAGCATTGGTTCAGATAGAAAAGCAGTTTGGTAAGGGTGCGGTAATGCGTCTTGGACAGAATGCGGCAATGCAGGTAGATGCGATACCGACAGGCTCTCTCTCTCTTGATATGGCACTCGGTATAGGCGGTCTCCCGAGAGGAAGAATAACAGAGATATACGGCCCTGAGTCATCAGGCAAAACAACGCTTGCACTTCATTGTATTGCCGAAGGACAGAAAAACGGCGGTATGGCAGCGTTCATAGATGTTGAGCACGCACTTGACCCTGTTTATGCACAGGCTCTCGGAGTAGATATCGACTCTCTTTTGGTATCTCAGCCCGATACAGGTGAAGATGCACTTGAAATCACAGAGGCGCTTGTACGCTCAGGTGCAATTGACGTTATAGTTGTGGACTCGGTTGCGGCTCTTGCTCCGAAGGCGGAAATAGAGGGCGATATGGGCGCATCTCATGTCGGACTGCAGGCAAGACTTATGTCTCAGGCTCTGAGAAAGCTTGCAGGCTCTATATCAAAGCTCAACTGTGTGGCTATCTTCATTAACCAGCTCCGTGAGAAGGTCGGAATAATGTTCGGTAATCCCGAAACGACACCCGGAGGAAGAGCGCTCAAGTTCTATTCATCTGTCCGTCTTGATATAAGAAAGATAGAGGCTATCAAGGTCGGAGGAGAGATTGTAGGTTCACGCACAAGAGCGAAGGTAGTAAAGAATAAAATAGCTCCGCCGTTCCGTGAGGCTGAATTCGATATTATGTACGGTCAGGGTATATCAAGAATAGGTGAGCTTCTTGACCTTGCAGTCAGCATTGATATTATCAAAAAGAGCGGCGCATGGTTTTCATACGAGGGCAACAGGATAGCTCAGGGCCGTGATAACGCAAAGCAGTTCCTTAAGGATAATCCCGATATTGCAAAGAAGGTTGAGGAAGAGCTTTACGCAAATAAGGATAAATTCAGCTTTGCAAAAAGCACGAAGACAAAGGCAAAGGCCGCAAAGGGCGGAAAGCCGGAAACATCACCCGTTGATGAGGAGAGCGAGTCGCCTTCCGAGGGCGCACTGTCAGATGATCCGGTTCAGGATACTCCGCCGAGAACGGATAATTCCGACATTGATATAATGGTAGAATGATATGCTGATAACTGCGGCAGAAGAAAGAAAAAAAGGCATGACGGCTCTGTTTATTGACGGAGAATATGCTGTCAGTGTCGACACCGTAACATTTATCTCCTCAGGCTTTAAGACAGGCGGGGAGATAAATGATGATGAACTCTATGATCTGATCGAAGCTTCCAAAGTCAACAGGGCAAAGGAAAAGGCAATGTATCTTATGGAATACCGCAGCCGTACCCGAAAGGAGATAAAGGACAGACTGCTGCCATTATACGGGGAAAATGCGGCAGAAGCGGCAATTGAAAGATTAGAGGAATTGGGACTCATCAACGATGAAGGCTATGCCCGTGACTATGCCGAACAGCTTATCGTAAGAAAGCACTTCTCACGGGAAAGGGCGGTCTATGAAATGCTTAAAAAGGGCATTGACAAAGACACAGCCGAGGAGATAATTGATGAGTTTGATACAGACCCCGTTGAGCAGATAAAGGCTCTTTTAGAGACAAAATATGCCCGTGCCGTGAATGATGAAAAGGGGCGGGCAAGAACAGTCAATTCCTTAAAGACAATGGGCTATCGCTGGTCGGACATAAAAGAAGCTATGAGCGAATATATTGATAATGACGAATGACCCCGACATTTTGAGTGACGGGTTTTTCGTCATTGTCTTGTTTATTTAAAAAGCAAAGGAATGGATATTATGGCAGTAAGAATTGGAATGGTAAGTCTCGGATGTGCGAAAAACCGTGTAGATGCCGAAATGATGCTCTATACACTCAGAGAGGCAGGCTATCAGATAGTTGCGGACCCTGCATTGTGCGAGGTCGCAATAGTGAATACCTGCGGTTTTATAGAGGACGCAAAGCAGGAAAGCATTGATGAGATTCTGGAGCTTGCAAGTCTTAAAAAAGAGGGCAGGATAAAGGCGATTATTGTTACGGGCTGTCTTGCCGAGAGATATAAGCAGGAGGTAATGAAGGAACTGTATGAGGTCGATGCTGTTGTCGGTCTCGGTGCCAACAGCAATATAGCCGATATCGTCAAAGAGGTGCTTGAAGGCAAAAAACAGGAGAGCTTTCCCGATAAATCTCTTCTCCCGCTGTGCGGCAGCAGGATAAGATCTACACCCTTCTATTACGCTTATCTCAAAATAGCCGAGGGCTGCGATAACCATTGTACATACTGCGCCATTCCTATGATAAGAGGTAAATTCCGCAGCAGACCTATGGATGAGATACTGTACGAGGCAAAGGAGCTTGCAGCAGGCGGTGTCAGGGAGCTTATACTGATAGCTCAGGATACCAGCCGTTACGGTGAGGATCTGACGGGCAGGCCGCAGCTCGCAGAGCTTCTGACAGAGCTGTGTAAGCTTGATGAAGTAAAATATATCCGTGTACTGTACTGCTATCCCGAGAGAATAACCGATGATCTGATAGATGTATTTGCAAAAGAAGATAAGATACTCAAGTATATAGATATCCCCATGCAGCACTGCAATGAGAGAATACTCAGGCTTATGAACAGAAAGGGCACAAGAGAAAGCCTGACGGCTCTTGTAAGGAAGCTCAGGGAAAGAGTTAAGGGCATTACACTGCGTACAACGGTAATGACAGGCTTCCCCTCAGAGACAAACGAGGAGTTTGAGGAGCTTGCTGAGTTTGTAAAGGAAATGAAGTTTGAACGTCTCGGCTGCTTTGCATATTCGGCAGAAGAAAATACACCTGCCGCAAAGCTTGACGGTCAGATAGATGAAGATATTAAAAAGCACCGTCAGGAGCTTATTATGGAGCTGCAGCAGGAGATAATGGCTGAAAATGCCAAAAAACAGATAGGGAAAACCGTTGACGTACTCTGTGAGGGCTTTGACAGATATGCCGAGTGCTTCTTCGGAAGAAGCAGGGGCGATGCTCCGGAGGTTGACGGAAAGGTATTTTTCGTTACCGAGGGCGAAAAGCCGAAAATAGGCGATATAGTAAAAGTTGAGATAACCGATACGCTTGACTGCGATGTTATGGGTTATCTCCGATAAAACCATGTGCGAAAGGAAGCCTTGTAATGAATCTGCCAAACAAGCTCACTATGCTCAGACTGATACTCGTTCCATTCTATGTTTTCTTCCTTCTTATGCCTTCGATACCTCATCATTATCTGATAGCTCTGATAATATTCGCAGCAGCATCATATACGGACCATCTTGACGGAAAGATAGCAAGAAAAAGAAATATGGTGACGGATTTCGGAAAATTTGCAGACCCCCTTGCGGATAAGATAATGATATTCGCAGCGCTTGCCTGCTTTATACAGCTTGGTCTGACGGGCGCCGTTGTTCTGATAATCATTGCAGCAAGAGAATTTGCCGTGACATCTGTAAGGCTTATAGCCGCAGGAAAAGGAAAGGTAGTCGCAGCAAATATATGGGGCAAGATAAAGACAGTAACTCAGATAATTGCTGTTTTTGTAATACTTATCCTGCAATATATCTATGAGCTTCATACACTCGGCATAATAACCTTTGGGGAGCCGGAAACAGTGAGAATATGGTTTTATGCTGCGGGTGAGGTAATGCTGTGGATATCCGCAGTGTTTACACTTGTTTCGGGAATTATTTATATCTGTCAGAACTTTGAGTTTATTAAAACAGCAAAATAATTCAGAGGTCCCATTAAACAAGGAGCAAAGCTCCAACAAGCTCGCTTGATTGGAGCGAGCGACGCCGTCAACAGACGTCGGGGAGCTTTAGCTCC
>CACXGH010000179.1 GCA_902767175.1 uncultured Ruminococcus sp. | reverse complement strand
GGAGCTAAAGCTCCCCGACGTCTGTTGACGGCGTCGCTCGCTCCAATCAAGCGAGCTTGTTGGAGCTTTGCTCCTTGTTTAATGTTTTATTTTTCCGACAGAAGCTTATTCATTTCCGAATAATCACCGTCAGGGTGTCTTTTCATTGCCATATCAACAAGCTTCTTTGATAAGGCAATGTATATCTCACGGCCGGCAGGATCCGTCATACATTTCAGATGCCTTTTAACCGTTTCGGTGTCATTTCTTTCAACAGGTCCTGTCAGAGCCGACAATGGGTCCTTATCGAAAATGCTCTTTATATTATTTTCCGCAAGCGGTCTCAGAGCGGAAAGTGCTTCCTTTGCCGTAAAGCCGCACGAAAGCATAAGTGACAGGCTTTCATCTGCAAGAGCACACACAAGATTGCTTATTACCGAACAGGCTGCATGATAACGGCTCTTGACATCTGCGGAAATGACCCTTGAGGGATTTCCGAGCTTTGTAAGCACGTTCTGCCACAGCTCCGTTCCCCTTTTGCTGCCCTCAAGACAGAAATAAGCCCTGCCAAGTTCCTTATATGAATTTTCCCTGCTGCTTACGGGAAACAGAGGGTGTACCGAGCAGGCAGACGCACCGTACTTTTCTATACCCGAAAACACTTCGTCCGCCGTCATTGCTCCGCTGCAGTGACAAAGCAGCTTTCCCCCAAGCTCCGTCTTTTCAAGCTCATTATATACACCCGCAAGCGCCTTATCGGGTACGGTAAGAAGTATAACATCACTTTTTCCGGCAAGAATATTTATATCCCCGAAGCATTCCGTTCCTGTAAGAGCTGCGGCATACTCTGCCGATGAACTGCTCCTGCTGAAATAGCCCGATACGGAAAAACCGTTTACTGTCAGGTATTTCCCGAGAGAACATCCGACCTTTCCTGCACCGATAAAGCCAAATCTCATTTTATCTCACCGTGCTCTTCAAAATCGGCACAGCCTTCGATTTTATTATCCTTTCCTACAAAAACCACCTTCGGACGATGCTCCTTTATTTCCTCGGGTGTCATTGAAGCGTATGACATTATAATGACGATATCGCCCTTCTGTCCCGAACGGGCTGCAGCTCCGTTAAGGCATATAACACCGCTGTCACGCTCTCCTGCTATAACATAGGTCTCTATACGGCTGCCGTTATTGACGTTGACGATATGAACGTGCTCATATTCGTACAGACCTGCGGCCTCCATTAATGTGCGGTCTATAGTAACACTTCCCACATAGTTAAGGTCTGCCTGCGTTACCACAGCACGGTGCAGCTTGCTTTTTAGCATAGAAATCTGCATAGTTAATCCTCCAATTTCACTTTTCCTGTAACTGCCGTCCTTTAAGGAATAGCTGATCAAATTCAGCTGTTTCAAAGATCCTCAGTAAAGAAATTATCAATAAGCCTTGTCTTTCCGATAAATACGGCAACAGCACAAAGCGCAGGTCTGTCAAGCTCCTTTATCTGCTGCATGGTTCCGCAGTCAACTATCTTGACATAGTCTATCCTTGCAAGAGGCTCTTTATCAATATATTCTTTCATCTTGTCTATTATCCTGTCACAGCTCTTTTCACCGTTTCTGATAAGCCCGGCACCGAGAGCAAGAGACTTTGAAAGCACAAGCGCAGCCTTTCTTTCATCGGCATTAAGATATGTATTTCTCGAGCTTTTTGCAAGCCCGTCATCTTCACGGATAATAGGACAGCCTACTATCGCAATATCCATATTGAGGTCATCAACCATATGACGGATAACCGCAAGCTGCTGAGCGTCCTTTTTGCCGAAATAAGCCTTATCGGGCTTTACGATATTGAAAAGCTTTGTAACGACAGTACATACACCTCTGAAATGAACAGGTCTGCTCAGACCGCAAAGCTCCTGTGTAAGTACCGTCATATCTACAAATGACGAAAAGCCGTCATGATACATTTCCTCAGGTTCAGGATTGAAAATAAGGTCTCCTCCGCATAATTGAACAAGCTCTGCATCTCTGTCAATATCTCTCGGATAGCTCTCCAAGTCCTCCGCAGGGCCGAACTGCATCGGATTTACAAACACAGACACGACCGTTCTGTCATTATCTCTGACAGAAGTCTTTATAAGGCTTGCATGGCCTTCATGCAGGTATCCCATAGTAGGAACAAGCCCCACACTAAGTCCCTCAGCTCTCCACTCACGCACCTGAGCACGGACTTCCTCAACGGTTTTTACAATTTTCATTATTACTCTTCCTCTCCTGAAAGCTCCCTTATTATATCCTCACTGACACTGTAGGTATATTCCTCAGACGGAAATTCTCCCGACTTTGTTTCATTTATATATGCATTTATGCCCTGTCTCATAACGGCACCCACATCTGCAAAGCGCTTTACGAATTTAGGCGCTGACCCGTTTGTCAGCCCGAGCATATCCTGATACACAAGCACCTGTCCGTCACAGGCATTTCCTGCACCTATACCTATTGTCGGTATATACAGCTTTTTGGTAATTATCTCTGCTAATTTTGCAGGTATTCCCTCAAGCACAACGGCACACGCTCCTGCCTCCTGAATAAGCAGCGCATCTTTAATGAGCTTTTCCGCCTTTTCACGGCTCTTTCCCTGCACCTTGAAACCGCCGAATACATTTACAGACTGCGGAGTAAGACCAAGATGAGCCACGACAGGAACAGACGCATTTACAATAGCTCTTATCTGCTCACACACCTCTGCACCGCCCTCAAGCTTAACGGCATTTGCGCCGCCTTCCTTGATGAGTCTCCCTGCGTTCTGAACAGCCTGTTCAACGCTGGCCTGATACGACATAAACGGCATATCGGCAACTATGAATGCATTTCTGGCTCCTCTTGAAACTGCTGCTGTATGATGTATCATATCCTCCATTGTAACAGGGAGAGTATTCTCATACCCTAACATCACCATGCCCAGCGAATCTCCTACAAGAATCGAATTGACACCGCATTCATCAATTATTGCTGCTGTTGTGTAATCGTAAGCGGTAAGCATCGTTATTTTGTCTTCGTTTTGTTTCTGCTGTAATAAAGTCAGAACAGTGTTTTTCATAAATGATACCTCCAATTACATCTGAATGTTGCCTTTTCCTTTTCAGGAATAAGTCACACCCATACTATAACACATTATCCCCAACAAATCAAGGTGCGGAGTGCCTCCATAAAAAGTGCCCTTGGGGTATGACCGCACACGGAAATCAATTTTGCCGGACAGTCACATGGGGAAAACCCTTTTCCGGCGGAAAAAGGGTTATTCCCCATACCCCTTTCCTAAAACCGCTGACAATTCTGTGAAGATAAACATGCGAACTGAATTTTAGAAGATGGAATTAATACGCTCCCATCTATCAGTTTTTAAAAGTTGATTTCCGCAGTGACTGCACTATCAACACAAAAAAAGATGGAAGTCATTCGCTGACTCCCATCGCTGCAGTTATATTTATATTATCTCTGATATATCACACTGCAGCCCAGCGCAGGTAATACACAAAAAAGCCTGCACATAGAAACAGCAGCAGAACACTCAGTATAAACCAGATATCCCCCGAAAATGCCTTTGTATTCCTGACTCCCGTCGAAATAAGCATTGGTTTTACGTTTATCATAACATGAAGAGCTAATGATACCAACAGCAGTATCTGCGAAATAAGCCTGCCTGTATTGAAATAAACAAGCCTGTAGGCTTCGTCTCCTGTCCCTTGAAATATCATAATATGCATTATCAGCGGGATTATTATTGTCAGACCGCTTATTCTTCTTGCCCAGAACATAAGATTGTTTCTGAAATAACCTCTTCCCGAACGGTGAAGTGAAACACAGGTCTTTACCGTAAGATAAATACCTGCCAGCGTATGCAGGCATATCAGCACAACACACACCACGGCGACAGGTTTTAGAGACTGTGCATCTCCTCCGAAAAGCTTTAGCGCTCCTCCTACAGAATGCAGTACAAAGGTAACAGCTATCCCTATAACAAGGAACAAATTAATCCTTCTCATTCTGAGTATCCTCCCTGATAAAGATAAGCTCCGTATCCTTTAATTTTTCCTGTGACGCAAGACGCACCGCATCTGCCATATCTTTTGAGATTATCACGACATCTATACAGCTGTTCTCCGCCTTTGAGATAAGAAGTGTCGGGTTTTCCGTTCTCAGCCTGAGCTGGTTTTCGGGCAGTTCGGCCTGAAAACGCTGAGCAAGCTGTATCCCCTGAACATCGCCCTCAGCACAGATACAGTTCAGATCATCAAATATTACGTCAAGCTCCCCGTCCCTGAAAAACTTCACCCACTGTTCGAGTGTATCCTTATGCAGCCGTCTGTTTATCAGCACCTCAAATTCTCCCGAAGGCTTATCGGGCAGCTTTACCGATGCGGACGCTACCGCATCGACACTCTTATCGGCACCGCCAAGACATAAAACGGCAGGCAGCACCGTAAGAGCTGCCGCCGCAGCTGCCGAAAAGGCAATATGAGCTATTATCCCCGCCGGCCTCATTACAGTGCACCCCCGTTTCCTTACTGCTTCTCAGCCTTTTTCAATGCGTCTCCTACAGCTTCCTTGAATTCATTATAGGAGACTGTAGCTCCGCTTATAGCGTCAATGCCGTCAAGCGTACCCGATTTTTCAAGCATTGCCGCATATTTAGGCGCCGACTGCACAGCCTTCTGTGCTTTAAGACGGTTTTCCCTTGAAAGGTCAGCTCCGTAGGTCTCGTCCTTAAGTGTGCCGTCAAGCTCAAACATCTTAAAAGTACACGACACTACCTTATTATCCTTTACAGTGACCTCGACAGTTCCATACCCTGCGCCGTTTCCGCTCTCGTCATCTGCAAAGTCGGAGCTTCTGCCGCTGTATGTACCGTCAGTATACTCCGTGTTCTTTGTCTCACTGCTGCAGCCTGTAAACGGAAGCAGTAAGGCTGCTGCCAATGCAAATACAAGAGCCGTGTTAATTTTTCTTCTTTTCATTCTTCTTTTCATTCTTTTTTTCTCCCTTCAAGGTGTCCGAAAAGCTGTCGTTCTTTTTATCGGAAACTATCTTTCCGTGTTCAAGTCTTACAATTCTCTGTGCAACCTCTCCGACTTCGGGGTCGTGTGTTACAACTACAAGACTTGTTCCCTCTTTGTGGAGCTGTCTGAAAATATCAAGTACGATATTTTCATTGGCTTCGTCAAGGTTTCCCGTAGGCTCATCGGCAAGAATAAGCTCGGGAGAATTTATAAGTGCCCTTGCAATGCAGACTCTCTGCTGTTCGCCGCCCGAAAGCTGGCCGGGAAGATGCTTTGCCCTGTCCTTGAGACCTACACGCTCAAGCGCCGCAAGAGCCTCTTTTTCATCGGGCATACTGTGATAATACTGTGCTACCATTACATTCTCTACAGCGTTGAGATAATTTATCAGGTGGAACTGCTGGAACACAAGTCCTATCTTGTCACGATGAAATTCCGTCAGCTTTCTTCTGCTGTCCCTGGATATATCCCTGCCGTCAAAAATAACCTGTCCCGTTGTCGGCTTGTCCATACAGCCGATAATATTCATCATCGTACTTTTTCCCGAACCCGAAGGTCCCATTATAGCTATCCATTCGCCCTTGTCTACACTCAGGCTTACGTTGTCAAGAGCATGAAGCTCACCGTATATTTTTGAAATATTTTTCAGCTCAAGCAGGCTCAATTTCTATCTCTCCTTTTGTATTATTCTCCCTTGAGTACTATTGCAGGCTCTACCTCTGCCGCACTCTTTATCGGTATCAGACAAGCAAGACCCGTTATAATGACAGATGCTATTATCGTAACCGGTATGAGCAGGAACCTGAAAGTAATAGAGCTTCCGAAAACATTCATGCTCACTATCTGTGCAAAACCGTAGCCGAGAAGTGAACCAAGTATTCCTCCGATACCTCCGAGAACAAGCCCCTCGCTCAGGAATTCGGCAATAATACTTGAATTCAGTGCACCAAGTGCTTTTCTGAGACCTATCTCACGCCTTCTTTCGGCTATAACGGCTGTCATTGTTGTGGCAACGCATATCATAGTAAGAGCAAGCACAACAAGGGAAACTATAAATACAAGAGCCTCAAGCTTTGTAAGCACAGTGCTTTCAGAAGCCGTAACACGCTTTACAAGCTTTGCTGTGAGACCGCCTTCACCGTTTATCCTGTCCGCATAAGCCGACAGCTCGTCCTGCTTTGCGGCAATGCTTACCTCCACTATATCATAATTATTTTTAGCACTGCCGTCAAGCATAAGATAGCTCAGGTCGTCCATGCTGATATAGATATACTCCTCCTCAGAGCCTCCTGTCTCAAGAATTCCCGTCACCTTAAGGTCAAGAAGGTGGTCGCAGTATTTTTCCCCTGTTTCAGGGTCTGTATATATCTCATATTCAGGAATATCAGTAAGGTCTGTATCCTCCGTTATCTCAAAGGAATTCTGTGCCGAAACACTTTCCCCTGCGCTCAGACCGAGCTTTTCAGCCATTTTCTTTCCCACAAGAGTCTGTCCGCTGTCAGAGGGCATTTCACCGGAAATATGCCAATAAGGGCTTGTTTTCAGCACGGAGCCAAAGTCAGTTCCGGCAAGCGTTACAGGCGAGCTGTGCATTTTGCTGTTTACATATCTGTAAGGTGTATATCCCTCAAGTTCTTCATTTCTTATAAAGGATATGCCCTTTTCCATATCCCCGGAGCTTATGTATTCCTTATCGGAAGGAGTGAATATCATATTGGCTCCGTAGCTTCTGAACTGAGAGCTCATCTGACGGGGGACATCATAGCATATCATTCCGAGACCCGATAATATAGTCGCTCCGACAACTATTGCAAGCAGTGCCACTATCATTCTTGAGCGTCTGCGAACAAGGGACGCCAGCACCATTCTTACAAACATACGATGTTTCTTATTCATACCATTTTTCTCCTTAATGTCCTCCGTGAAGCACTTCAGAGGGACGAAGCCTGAGTATCATTCTTATTGCAGGGATACTTCCCAGAATCGTCACTCCGATTATCAGCACAGCAACGATAAAAGCAACCATTCCGCTCATTTCTACCGATGAAGAAAATACCGTCTGTCCTATTATCTGAGCGAAGGCATATCCCATGAAATATCCTCCCACAGCTCCTGCTGCAGCGGTAAACATTATCTCAGTCAGCACAAGTCCTGTTATCTGACTGTTCTTTGCTCCTACAGCCTTGAGCAGTGCAAGCTCTGCCGAACGCTCCATAACTCCCGATGTAACAAGGTTGGATATGCCGAGTGCGGCTCCGATAAGGCTCATCAGTGTGATAAGCGACATCAGAAGCTCCGTTTTTTCAAGTATCTTTCCCTCAGAATCTGCTATCTGTCTTACAGCCTGAGCCGAAGCCTCCGGTATCGCCTCCTGTATCTGGAAGCATATCGAGCTTACATAAGCCGTGCAGTACCATAGATCATATTCGTCACCCGAAAGCAGTGAAGGGTCTTTAGCCGCCTTTACCGCAAGCTCATCATCGGGCGAGGTTATCGCACTTACCTCAGCCTTCATGTACATTCCTTCCGTTCCCGAAAGTCTCTGAGCCGCCGACAGCGTTGTATATATTTTTTCGTCATCATCGTCACCCGATGAATAAATTCCTATAACGGAAAGCTCCTCCTCAGCGGCACTTCCCTTTGCCTTTACGGTATCGCCTGCCTTTATTCCGAGCTTTCCGGCAAGCTCTTTTCCTACCATAGCGTATTTATCGCCGCTCAGCCGTGCTTCGTCCAGCCATTCTCCTTCATCTATGTCCCACCAGCTTCTCAGGTTTATTATTCCCGTGTCACGCTGATATGTCGTGCCCTTTTTGACAAATTCAAGATGATGATCAAACCATGTACCCATAAGCTCCGCACTTTCACCGTTTACCGTGACCGAAAAGCTGCTCAGCGGAGAGAAATCCGTGATATTGTTAGCCCAGAAGATGGTCAGCAGTTCCTCAAGTGTCTTTTCCTCAAGGTATTCCCTGTTCCTGCTGTCATCTTTCTTATCATCTTCCCCGTCTGCCTCATACAGCTTATCCATTACAGCCTCAGAGCGTGGGATAACGGTTATATTTGAGCCGTAGGCTTTCAGCTCCTCGTTTATTTTATCTCCGACATCAAGCATGACATTGAGCATAGCCGTAGCTATTGAAGCGCCAAGCGCCACCGTAAGAGCTATCATAAGCAGCTTTTTCCACTGTCTTCTGAAAGCTCCCCTTAACATTCTTAGAAACATCTTTTACTACCTCCGCAACACCTGCAGGTGAACTCTGTTATTTAAAATGAGACGCATTTTTCACCATTTCCTCAACAGGCACCGTTATCCGGTTTTCGTCAATATCATAGTCAATGATAATCGGATTGCAGCCGCCCTTCATGCCTATAGTCGTTCTGTTCATTATTACGTTGCATTTCTTGCAGACTATCTGACCGGCATTATTTTCATAATAGCCTGCTTCTCCGCATATCTCGCAGGCATCAAGTCCGACACCGTAGTTTTTGGTGTTCTCCTGCTTCAATACAACAATGAATCTTACCATGCTTCCGCCTTCGACCTTATAGCCGAAACGGTGCAGGTGCCCGTCCTCAACAAGCTCCAGCGGCACAGACAGCACACTGTCCTTTCCGCTGCTGTCCTTTTCTATAACAGGCTCTTCCACAGGCGCTTCACGGATAACCTCCTTGTTCATCTCCACAAACAGGGTCGAACAAAGTATTCCTGCAGCAAAGCACAAAACAAGCACCACAGAATGCCTTCTTGCGCTGCGCCATAAAAAGCGCTGCTTTCTTCTCTGAGCATTATTGGCAGCAGGCTCTTTTTTGATAAAGCTTGCGGTGAAAAGAACAATTCCCGGCACTAAAGCGATAATAAAAAGACCGTATGTATACCAATGTGCATTATTATTGCTTTCAGCCGCAAATTTAAAAAGCTCCGGGCTGTTTATGATCTTTCTCGGAGTCAGCACAAGCATAAGCTTTGTAAAGACAAATACCGAATACAGACAGTTTCCCAGACACATTGCGGCAAACGAAAGCTTCACAAAGCCCTTTTTCTCCGCAAGCACACAAAGCTTATGAGCCGTATATCCCGAAAGCAGACAAAGCAGTATGCCAAGCAGATATCCTCCGAGACGGAAAAGATAATTCGTTGAAAGAATGCCGTTTCCTCCCGTATCGAATTTGAACGGGTATACAAAAATATTAGGCAGCATACAGTAAAGATAACCTGCGATAAGAAGGCTCAGCGATACCGATATGACAATGTCTGCCGCCGTCCTGAGCTTAGGTCTTTGCTTTCTGCTGAAAATGACCCATGAAAAAGCTGCGACAGCTATTACCGACAGAACAAAAAGCCCCAGCGTTATTCCGTAGCCGTATGCGCCTACCTTCCAGCCGCCTTCTATTCTGCGTGTGTTTGTTATATATGCCCTGATTCCTGCGGCAATAATGCCTGCCGCTGTTCCGAGCCTTCCGAACAGCTTAGCTCTGCCGGACAGCATTGTATCAACAGTTCCGATTATCAGACCTATCAATATTGCCGCGGCAAGCATATCCTCTGTAGTATTGATAAGATAAGTCAGCATGGTCTCACCCTTTAAAAATTCTTTGGAGGTTCTCTTTATACGAAAACAAGCCGATAACTCCGAGCCAAGAATAGTGCTGTTCTCAGCTCGGAGTTTTTGCAGCGGACTCCCGTAATATCCCTTCTGCGAACCGGTTATTTTAATACTAATATCAAATAGACCTGACGACAAGCTTCAGCGCCCCTTCTATCTGATATTAGTATAAGCTATATTATTCAGCCCAGGCACCGCTTGTGAACTGCCACTGATCATAGGTATAAACAATAGCGTTCGGGAATGCATGATCCTTAGGACCTGTCTCATCTGTGTGGATAAGATATGTGCTCTGATCCGGGAACTTGACTGTAAATGTTACAGTGTAGAGACCGTCGCCGTCCATCTTTATGTTAGCGCCGTAGTGAGGACCGTCAGAAGCAGCCATCGGCATGAATGTACCTTCGCTTACCTTCTTCTTGGTGTCGTTCTTTGTTACTTCGTAGTTAACTGTGAGATAAGGTACCCATGAACCTGTGGGATAACCCAGCTCATTCTTGAGAGCCTTTACGTCAAGCTCAAGGTGACAGTCATAGTCCTCAGCCTTATAGCCGCCTGTCATGTCAACGGGCTGGAAGTAAACAGCGCTCATGTTGAGGAATTCCTTTTCCTCGTCCTCGAAGATCGGAACCTCTGTAAAGCCGAGATCCTCGCCGCCGTCATCTTCTTCTGCCTCGCTCTTATCATCAGCAGCGGCAGCAGATGACTGTGTATCGTCAGCCTTCTTTGATGATTCCTCGCTCTTGGAGTTGTTGTTATTGCACGCTGCCATACCGACAGTGAGCATTGCTGCGCAAAGAGCGGCAGCTATAATCTTAGCAAACTTTTTCATGTTGATTTCCTCCTGAAAGATTTGTATTTTTTGTCAAATAAACTGATCTCATACGGGACAGGATCAGATTACTGCACCGTCATTCAGCCTTTTCCTCATGGTCAGGCTCGCTTCCTTCCTCACCTGTGCTTTCCGCCGCAGGTGAAGCGCCCGCTTTTTTCTTATTCCTTTTCATGGCAATTATAAACGTAACTATCGTTATAACCAGCAGTATGAGCTGCGGAACAAGTGTTATAACTGTCGGATAGATACCGAAGAATGCAAGCGTATCGTTTCCTGACATCCATGACAGCCACGGAATAGTTACCGCTATCTCCTGTACCCAGCCGCCTATGCTGTCTGCAAGACCGCCGTCCATAAACAGCTCCCACATACCTGCGCCAAGGAAGGCTATCGCCATTATCGACATTAGTATGCTTGTTGCAAGGAAGAAGGGCTTAAGCGGTATCTTTACTCCGAATACACGGATAAGTATGAATACCAGCGCAACTGCCGCAAGACCTCCGATAATTCCTCCGAATACCGCAAGGAAACCGTTTTCCATCATACCGGCTCTTGAGAAATACTGCTGACAGAAGAGTATCACCTCAGCACCCTCACGGAATACCGCAAGAAATGCCGTAAAGCCCAAAGCGAGCATTTTTCCTTTTTCTGCCGAAGCAGATACCTTATCGGAAAGATACTTGGTCCAGCTGTCCGACTCCGCCTTTGATATCATCCAATTGGATACATAGATCAGAACCGCCACAGCAAGCAGTGCGGTAACACCTTCAACTATCTCCTGCGGAATGGAGTTGCTCGTATTGCTTGTAAACGAATAAAGGATAAACGCAAGGATAACGCTCGCTATTATTGCAAGCACGGAGCCTGCATAAACATATATCGTTCCCTTTTTGTTCTTTGTCTTTACAAGGTAAGCGACCATAGCGCCGACTATAAGTATAGCTTCAAGTCCCTCACGGAGAATAATGCTGAATACAGCGCCGAAGGTTGCCCAGGCAAGTCCTCCCGTACCGCCTCCGCCCTCCGAATTATATCCGAAAAGGTCATCAAGCTTGTTTGCATCCTCTCTCAGCATGGAAACAAGTGTATCCACTTCTTTTCTGACATTTTCCGTGCTTTCGCTGTTGCTCACTGCTTTTCTCATCGTTGAGAACTGCAGCTCCACCTCGGTAACTCTTGCTCCCGAGATATATCCCATTACGGTCTTTTCAAAGCCCGAGGTCTCATACCAGAAGCCGTAAGCGTTGCTGAACGGCTTATAATATCCGTCATCACCGTCACGCTTTGTTCCTGCCTCGTATCTTCTCATTCCTTCCTCAAGAAGATTTGAGATCTGATCGGTAACATCGTTATATGTTATCTGCTTTGTTCCGTCAGGATTAACAGCCGCCGCATATTTCTTGTACGTCATGTAGTAGGTGTTTTTCTGCCCGTCGTCGGCTGCAAAAACCGACGATGAAAACATTCCCGTCATCATTACAAGCATAAATACAAGCAATACCGCAAGCGGCCTTTTTCTCAGCCTTGTCAATGCCTTACACCTCTGTTTCATTGAAATATCTTTCCGGATCGCCGGAGACTGCCCTTTATTTAACAACAAAGTGTTATCCCCCAAAACCGGCTTTACTGTAATTACGGTTCATTGAAGTAAAACATATAAACATAACTAAAGATATACTTTTCAAACAATACAGCCTGTTCCAGAAAAGCCTTTGTCTGTGTTTGCCTCTGTATTGTTAGATATATATAATTATAGTTATGCAAGACTAATTTTAGTTAGTCTCCTTAAACCGATAATGATTTTAGCATGAATTATTTTTGTTGTCAATAGATTTGCTTAAATTTAGTTAGAATTATCTAACCAAATACCGAAAAATAATCCCCGTTCTGTCGAAAAGACAGCAAACGGGGATATTTTCATATTATTTTCATATTATTTTCAAACTGTTTGTCTTTAATATAAACGGAAACAATATCAGATCACGCTGCTCAGATAAGCTCTTATTTCAGCCTGTGTATTCAGGCTCATAGCCTTTGCCGCCGCAGCATCGGCTTTTTCCTTTGTCCATGCCGAGATATTCTTTCTCAGTCTGAGTACAGACGGAGCCGCTACGCTGAATTCGTTAAGTCCGAAGGATATAAGCAGCGGTGTCATAAGCGGATCCGCCGCCGCTTCACCGCACATACCGACAGGAATACCCTCCGCAGCAGCACATTCTATAGTTCTCTTTATCATTCTGAGAACACTCGGCTGCAAAACCGAATACAGATATGCAACACTGCCGTTTCCTCTGTCACAAGCCATTGTATAGCCTGTGAGGTCATTTGTGCCTATGCTGAAAAAGTCCGATTCCTTCGCAAGTATATCGGCAATGACCGCAGCAGCCGCAGTCTCTATCATTATGCCGACCTTAATGTTTTCGTCAAAGGCCGTCTTTTGCTCACGAAGCTCGTCCTTTATCTCCTCAACAAGCATTTTCCCTGCCCTCAGCTCCTCAACACAGGTTATCAGAGGGAACATAATGCTGACATTTCCGAAAGCGCTTGCACGGATTATAGCCCTTAACTGACTCCTGAACAGGGCAGTGTATTTAAGGCAGTATCTTATAGCCCTGAAACCCATAAAGGGATTGTCCTCTTTCTCAAGTCCGAGATACGGTATCTCCTTATCCCCTCCGATATCGAGGGTTCTGATAATAAGCGGCTTATCCTTCAGTATAAGAGCAGCCTTTTTATATGCATCGAACTGCTCCTCCTCGGTCGGAACAGATGTCTTATCCATAAACAGGTATTCCGTTCTGAACAAGCCTACTCCCTCGCCGTCATTTTCAACCGCCTTAGCCGCATCGTCAGGCTTTCCTATATTGCATACAAGCTCATATCTTGTACCGTCAGCCGATACGGTAGGCTTTCCTCTGTAATTTTCAAGCTCGGCTTTTTCTTTTACAAAACAGTCTCTCTTGTCAATGTATTCTTTAAGCTCCTCCTCAACGGGAGAAACAATTACCGTTCCTGCCGTTCCGTCACATATTACGGTATCTCCGCCCCTTATCGACATAAATGCATCGTCAACACTCATAACGGCAGGTATTTCAAGAACTCTCGCAAGAATTGCACTGTGTGATGTCGTGCTGCCTGTTCCGGCTATAATGCCTGCAACGTTTTCCTTGTTTATTCCGGCTGCCATAGAAGGTGTAAGCTCCCTTACCACAATTATGCTGTCCTTCGGAACATCGGATATATTTACCTCAGATATGCCCAGCAGCGCTCTCAGCACCCCTGTCCTGACGTCTCTGACATCGGCAGCTCTCTGCCTTGTCAGGTCGTCCCCGGCAGCCGAGAATATAGAAATAAACATATCGCATATCTGTTCAAGAGCCGCCTCAGCGCACTGTCCTCCGTCTATAAGCTTTCCTACCTCTCCCGTCAGGAACGGGTCTTCAATAATGCTGATATGTCCGAGCATTATCCCGGCTTCCTTTTCACCCACAGATGCCCTCAGCGCCTCAGCCTGCCTTCTTGTATTTTCACAGAAGCTCTTTACCGCTTCGTTAAATCTCTCCTTCTCTGCCTGAGGCTCTGTAATTGTAACAGGCGTATATTCAAGAGAATGCTCCTCAATAAGCAGCGCCCTGCCTATGCCTATTCCTGCCGATACTCCCGTACCTTTAAGCATTTTTCTCACCTCACTGTCTCTTTTAAACAAGGAGCAAAGCTCCAACAAGCTCGCTTGATTGGAGCGAGCGACGCCGTCAACAGACGTCGGGGAGCTTTAGCTCC
>CACXGH010000178.1 GCA_902767175.1 uncultured Ruminococcus sp. | reverse complement strand
GGAGCTAAAGCTCCCCGACGTCTGTTGACGGCGTCGCTCGCTCCAATCAAGCGAGCTTGTTGGAGCTTTGCTCCTTGTTTAATTAAATAATATATATTGCCGACAGGGAAAGGCAGGCAGAAGCGTCTCACCGCACAGAGTAAAAAACACTAATACCCCTTTCACCAAAAAAAATTTTAATGAAATTGACTTATGCTAATGCTCTGAAAGCATTGAAAAGAATGTCGGAATAGGGTATAATCAGTTATATTATAACAAATAAAAAAGGGCAGATAAAAAATGAAATTAAGTGAGTTGAAGATAGGACAATCGGCTGTTATAGACAGCGTTGGCGGAGAAGGCAGCCTTCGGCAGCATTTTCTTGATATGGGAGTGATTCCCGGTGCAGAGCTTACCCTTGTCAAGCTTGCACCTATGGGGGATCCGATACAGCTTAGAATACATGGTTATGAGCTGACGATAAGGCTTGCCGATGCACAGAAGATCATTGTTTCGCCGGCTGAGGGAAAGACACAGAAAAAGGGCAAGAAAATAAAAACCTCAGACCACCCCGGACTCGGTGAGGGAGGAAAGTATCATCAGAAGGGCAGCGGAGACCCTTTGCCCGATGATGAGCTTCTTACATTTGCGCTTGTCGGCAATCAGAACAGCGGAAAGACTACCCTGTTCAACCGTCTTACAGGTGCAAATCAGCACGTCGGAAACTTCCCCGGAGTTACCGTAGACCGCAAGGACGGCGTAATAAAGGGACATCCCAAAACAAGAATAACCGACCTTCCGGGTATATATTCCATGTCGCCTTATTCTGACGAGGAAATAGTATCAAGAAACTTTGTGCTCGATGAAAAGCCGAAAGCTATAATAAACATTGTAGATGCAACCAATATTGAACGAAACCTTTATCTTACGATGCAGCTTCTTGAAATGGATATACCAATGGTCGTGGCGCTGAATATCATGGACGAGGTAACGGCAAACGGCGGCTCTGTTGACATAAACACGCTTGAGACAATGCTCGGTGTGCCGGTCGTGCCTATCTCGGCAGCCAAAGATCAGGGTGTTGATGAGCTTATAAAGCACGCTGTTCATGTGGCACACTACAGAGAAAGACCGGGACGGCAGGACTTTTGCAGCTCAGAGGACAGAGGCGGTGCGGTTCACAGGGGAATTCATGCGGTCATACATCTTATTGAGAACAAAGCCCAAAAAGCAGAATTGCCTGTCCGCTTTGCTGCTTCAAAACTGATTGAGGGCGATGAGCTGATACTGAAAAAGCTGAAGCTTAAGGACAGCGAAAAGCAGGTACTTGAGGGTATCATCAAGGAAATGGAGCAGGAAGGCGGTCTCGACAGAAATGCTCTGATAGCCGATATGCGTTTTTCGTTTATTATGAAGGTCTGTTCTCAGACGGTAGTAAAGCCGACCGAAAGCAAAGAGCATAAGAGAAGTCAGGCAATAGATAAGATACTTACGGGAAAATTCACTGCTATACCAATGTTTATACTTATAATGCTGCTTATCTTCTGGCTTACATTTGACCTTATCGGAGGAAACCTGCAGTCATTGATAGAATCAGGGCTTGAAGCCGCCTCTGACGGACTTCATTCGTGGATGGAGTCATCACAGGTAAATCCTGTGCTGACAGGTGTGCTGATAGACGGTGTTTTCGAGGGTGTAGGCAGCGTGCTTACGTTTATCCCGATAATAATAACGCTGTTCCTGTTTCTGTCGCTGCTTGAGGACAGCGGATATCTGGCAAGGGTAGCATTCTTTATGGATAAGCTGCTGAGAAAAATAGGTCTTTCGGGACGAAGTATCGTGCCTATGCTGATAGGCTTCGGCTGCACAGTGCCTGCGGTAATGTCAACAAGGACTTTGCCGAGTGAAAGAGACCGTAAAATGACGATACTGCTTACACCGTTTATGAGCTGTTCTGCAAAGCTGCCGATATATGCGTTTTTCGTAAATACCTTCTTTCCGGATCATAAATGGCTTATAATGCTTGGCTTGTATCTGCTGAGTATCATTATCGGCATAATTATAGCTCTTGTCTATAAAAAGACATTATTCAAGGGCGAGCCTGTGCCGTTTGTAATGGAACTGCCTAACTACCGTATGCCGGGAGCTGTAAATGTACTGAGACTTTTATGGGATAAGGCAAAGGATTTTCTGCAGAGAGCATTTACAATAATCTTCATTTCAACTATAGTTATATGGTTTCTTAAAAACTTCGATTATCAGCTCAACATGGTCGAGAATACACAGGACAGTATCCTTGCGATGATATCAGGCTGGATCGCTCCTTTATTCGCCCCCATAGGTCTGAATGACTGGAGAATAGTTACATCGCTGATAACGGGCTTCTTAGCCAAGGAGAGCGTCGTTTCTACGCTTGGCATAGTTTACGGCGATACGCTGCTTACATCAATGACGGGACTTGCAGCGGTATCTATGCTGATTTTCAGCCTGCTGTACACTCCTTGTGTTGCGGCTGTGGCATCTGTAAAGCGAGAGCTTGGTGTGAAATGGGCGTTCGGTGTGGTAATATGGCAGTGTGCTGTTGCATGGGCAGCTTCACTTGCAGCATATTGGATATGCATGGCTTGCGGAATGAGATAATGCTAAGGAACCGCTGAATAAATCACGCCTTAAGGCTCAGTACCTGTCTTGCTTGCTTTTTCCGTCCTCTTGCACAAAAAGCCCTTGATGACGAAAGGCTGCCTGCGGTCTTTCTGCAAAACCTGATGAAATAATAGCTGACGCAATACAGGCACCGGATTTAATCAATGCTTCCCTGATGAGAGGAGAGAACTGTGATGAATGCCACAGAAATAATACTTACCGTACTGCTTGCAGCAGCGGTCATTATCGTGATAATAACGCTTATCCGCAGAAAAAAGAAGGGGAAGGGTTGTTCCTGCGGCTGCGGTTCCTGCTCTGCTCCTTACTGCGATAAAAGACGGCAGTAAATCTATTACAGCCAATTTTAAACAAGGAGCAAAGCTCCAACAAGCTCGCTTGATTGGAGCGAGCGACGCCGTCAACAGACGTCGGGGAGCTTTAGCTCCTG
>CACXGH010000177.1 GCA_902767175.1 uncultured Ruminococcus sp. | reverse complement strand
GGAGCTAAAGCTCCCCGACGTCTGTTGACGGCGTCGCTCGCTCCAATCAAGCGAGCTTGTTGGAGCTTTGCTCCTTGTTTAATTACCGCAGGAAGAGGAAGAAAGCCCGGCGAAACAAGACTTGACCTCATCAGGGATAATATGAGCATTATGAAAAGAGTAACGGAATCCATAAAACCGTATTATAACGGCGGAGCTGTTATGATAATTTCAAATCCCGTCGATATACTGACAGCTATGGCTGCCGAACAATTATGCCTGCCTGACGGAAGGGTATTCGGCACAGGCTGTATACTTGGCAGTTCCCGTTTTGTAAGGTGTATCGCAGATTATCTGCAGCCTGCCCTGAAAAATAATATTCTCGCCGATTCAGTATACACGGATAAAACAGTAACAGAACCAATAAGCGGCTATGTCATCGGTGAACACGGTGACAGTCAGGTACCGTTATGGAGCAGTGCTTCCGTATGCGGCATTTCCATAGAGGATTACTGCAAAAGCAGAAACATTGAATGGAACAAAGATATCCGACAGGCTATTGCCGACCGTACAAGAACAATGGGTGCAGATATAATCAAAGCCAAGGGCAGAACAAATTACGGTATAGCTACCTGTGCCTGCCTACTTGCAGACGCCGTACTGTCCGATAAACACACCAAGGCTTCTGTCAGTACTTTACTGCCGGAAGAAAACAACATTGCTCTTTCCGTTCCCTGTGAGATAGGCGCTGACGGCGTTTGCCTACGCATGGAGCCTGAATGGAACAATGAGGAGCATGATCTGTTCAGACAATCGGCAGAAAAGCTGAGAAAAATGAAAAATGAACTGCCGGCAGATATTAAATAATAAGTAACACCCATAAACTCACGGAACAAAACAGCGTATGATCAAAAAGCCATCTGATCATACGCTGTTTTTATTGCAACGGCTATTATTTCTCCATAATATCATCAAGAAATCTTTTCAATCCATCGGGATATTCCGGAACAGACGGCAGATTGTTCTTTCCGAGTACCGTGCTTTTATTGATTCCATGATAGTCACTGCCTGCCGTTACATAAAGGGAATATTTTTCTGCGAAGCCAAGCATTTCTCGTATAAGCTCTTTGCTGAAACCCGAATAAAAGGCTTCAACTCCTTTCAGACCTGCACCTATAAGATACTTAAGCCTCTTATCCATGTCACTGCCTGAGATAAATTCATCTCCGCTGCCAAAAACAGGGTGAGCAAGTACAGGTATTCCTCCCCCTGCGATTATACCTTCTATCGCATTATGGGGGTGAAGGTAATCCCTCTTGATAATACATTTGTCTATGTAGTCAGATATTGCTTTTTCTTTTGTCGGAGCATATCCGTACTTTACCATAAGATTGCCGATATGTGGTTTTCCGGGATTTTCAATGTCAGACAGCTTTTGTATATCTTCCGCCGGAAACTCAATGCCGAATTCATTCTTAAGATATTCAAGCCTTCTCCTTAGCTTGTTGATACGGTAAATATGTCCCGTCTCTACAAGCTCCCTTACCGGCTCAGACTCAGTATTCATGCCGTAACCCAAAATATGGAATTTCCCGTACTCGTCACGGCACGAAAACTCCACACCCGGAATGCATAAAGGCTCTCCGTCTCCGGACAGTTCTTTTATGATACCATAAGCTTTTACCGCATCATGATCCGTAACGGAAAACAGCTCTATTCCCTCTTTCCTTACATTATCAAAAAGTATTTCCGGTGTATCGGTTCCGTCAGAAACAGTACTGTGCATATGCAGGTCTATCCGTGAAGGATATTTATTCATCATACTCCCTCCCGTAATTAAGGTTATATATTCTTTTTCAGTCTGAGTATGTTCTGTCCTTCTTTGTACTCATAGTCTACATCGTCCATTGTCTTTTTTACAAGGAATACGCCAAGCCCGCCTATCTTTCTCTTTTCCGCAGGAAGCGTAATATCAGGGTCAGATAATTTCAGCGGATCATACGGTCTGCCGTTATCTATAAAGGTTATAGTTACCGTAACAGGAGCACCCGAAACCTCTACACGCACCCTTGCCTTTCCCTTTCTGCTGCCATAGGCATAATCCGAAATATTAACGAATATCTCCTCCGAAGCAAGTGATATCTGCATCAGTTCTTTAGCAGAACAATTTGTCTCATTCAGTCTTGACTCTATAAACGAGATAACTGTACTAAGATTACTCTTTTCGGCGTCCACCTCTATCTCGCCGCCGCAGAACAGCAGTGTATCTGTTTTTTCAAGAAGCCTTAAAAGCTCTCCTGTTCTGTATTTTATCTCTTTCCTGCCCTTTTCCGTATTACTCTCATTACGGCGCAGTCCTCTGCGGATAAGCCTTGTATAACCGATAATGCGTGCCTTGTCCTCCACCTCTTTTATTCTGTTTTCATCTGTCGTTCCGAGATAGAGCGACAGCGCCTTGTGCCAGAATGCAGTAGAAAATTCAAAGTCAAATCCCTGAAATCTCTTGACATTCTCGTGGTCAAGCTCATGAAATCCTATGAATGCATTGAACATTGACGCAAGCTCAAAAACAGGGTGTCCTACAGACAGGGTATCCATATCAATCAGCAGCACCTCATCATTCTGAAGTTCAAGATTTTTTGTATGATAATCACCGTGTATCATGTGGTCATCATGAGGTACGGCACTGACAAGCTCTACAAGCTTTTTACCGGCATCATGCGGAAGGTGCCCCGATAAATATTCAGCCCACGACAGCACCGTTTCCTTCATGTCGGGAAGCTTTCCGACCGGAACGACAGTGCTGTGTATCCTTCTGAGCATATTGACATATTCCCGCACACACCAATCCGTCTTTTCAGGTTCCTTGATCAGTATTTCCGTAAACGAACGGGCATTGAGCAGTTCAAAGACCGAGCCGTAGCTGTCTTTGACACGAACGACATCATAAGATATTGCAGTAGGAATGCCTAATATCAACGCAAGGCGGGCAACCTCCCTCTCGTGCTTTATATCCTCAAGGGCATCAGCGTTATTATATACCTTTACGACATTATCCTGATCTATACGGTAAATAGTGCCGTTTGAGCCTCTTCCTATCTCCTCACAGCCCTCTACAGATACGGTCTTATATACCTTCTCTATTGTCATTATCTCGGTAAAGCCCGTTGTTACAAATATATCATATATCTCGGGTCTTGTATTGATTATCTTCATATCCGGGTGCATATTTTTAAAGCGAAGCAGCACTCTGAGACCTGCGCTTGATATATAGTTCAGCTTTTCCGCATCAATTACGATAGTAACAAGATCCTTGCCGGCGGCAGCAGCAAATAATTCCTCCCCTGTTTTGGCGGCATTATCAGAGTCTATTCGTCCGTTTAGCTCAATAACCGTTTTTCCGTCAATTGTTTTTTCGTTCATCAAATCTCACTCTCCGAATTAATCTTTCCTTTGTACTCCAGACACAGCATGGTCATATCATCGAACTGCTCTGCATCCATTACAAAATCCGACGCCGCTTTCGTTACGTTTTCAAGTATCTGTGCGGGTGCCGTATCGGGTTCAGTATTCAATGCCGAGAGCATATTCTCAGTACCGAACATTGCATTATCCTTATCTGACGCTTCAGTAATTCCGTCCGTATAAACGAACAGTTTGGAGCCTTTCTCCATTTTCAGTTCATATTCCGTATACTTCATACCCGGCATACCGCCGAGAACAATACCGTGCTTATCCTTAATTATCCGGAATTTTCCGTCCGGCATCATCATAGCAGGATATTCATGTCCTGCGTTTGCGGCAGTAAGCTTTCCCGTAGACAGTTCTAAAATGCCGAGCCATACCGTAACAAACATATTCTCACGGTTATTGGAACAAAGAGCATTATTTGTGCTTGCCAATATTTCCGCAGGCGATTTGCCCTCCTTGACATTATCTGTCAGAATAGTTTTGGCGAGCATCATAAACAGAGCAGCAGGAACGCCCTTTCCCGATACATCGGCAATAACTATGCAAAGATGATCGTCGTCTGTCATGAAGAAATCATAGAAATCGCCGCCTATTCCTCTTGCAGGCTTCATTGAAGCGGCAATATCAAAATCGGAACGGTCAGGCAAAGCGGAATTCTTATCCGGCAGCATATCCGACTGAATTTTCGCAGCCAATTCAAGCTCCGTTCTGATACGCTCCCTTTCTGCAGCAATTTGCGTGATATCATCAACATAGCTGCATATCTGAGTTTCCATACTGTCGATAGAATCTGCCAAAAGACCTATCTCGTCCTTATTTCGTATTATCTCTGTAAGTTTCTGCCCTGATGTAAGGTTTTCTTTTGCAAAGCGGCTTGCTTCATGTGTTATTTTCTTAACAGGCATCAGGAACACTTTATGGAGATAAATTCCCTCTATTACCATTACCGCAAAAGCAAGAACAAAAAGAACGACAATTACAGTTCTGATATATTTATCTCTCTCGATGAACAGATTATCCATCTGACGCTGAACACATATAACTGCTATTGTTTTGCCATTAATGTCTTTAAGAGGGATCATTGCAGTAATATGCGGATCACTTTTTATATATCCCGTATCTCTTACAACAAATTCCTTCTGGGACTTTTCTTCAAACAGATTTCTGTATTTCTTACGGTACTCATCGTTGGTTGTTTCCTCAACATGACCGTATTCGTAAGGTTCAAAATCACTGTTGAAATTTACTGTACTGACTAAAAAGGTAATATGACCGTAATCATTCAGATCAGGCTTGATAATATAAATAAATCTCATGCCTGTAAGGTTGCACAGCCAGGAAACATCTTCTTGTGCAGACTCAAAAAATTCTTTATCAAAATCTTTATAATTGTCTGCTAAAAAATCCATTTCTATGACAAAATCAACCATTTTTGCAGCCTGAAACGCACTTTCGGAGTATTCCTTCAGCATTGCTTCGGTAAAGCCGTGATAGCCCAGCAGACTGACCGTCACAGAAAAAACCACCAGGAGCACAACCACACCCGATAAGCTTTTAAATACAATACTTCTTCCCGGATTTCTTAGTTTTCTCATTTTAACTATCCTTTTACATCTTTATATAAGTATCAGATATACCAAATAGAGTTTTTTTCTTCCCTTCAAAAATAACACAAACACATTATTATGTCAACACCTGTACGGCGGCAGCAACGGAAATCAATTTTGCCTGGACAGTCACATGGGGAAAACCCTTTTCCGGCGGAAAAAGGGTTATTCCCCATACCCCTTTCCTAAAACCGCTGACTAAAGCGGTGAATATAAACATACAAGTTAGATATCGGAAGAAGGTATTTATACGCTCTCATCTATCAGTTTTTAAAAGTTGATTTCCGTGGGCGGCAGCAAATGGGTGTGTTACAATACAGAACAATCAGCGATGGAAAAGGCATAACAAGTTGGTGTAAAATAATTTTGAGATATTATTTTCATTATTATACTCTTACCTTCAAACTACAGGTGCGTGCCCAAAGGGAGTGCCATTGGGATATGACCGCACATGACGATTCGCAGCGGCGCTCGTTACACTCGCTCCGACTTTCAGACCGAACATTCTTTGTCTGCGGTCACAACCATGCGCAGTCTGAATAACCATAGGCGCAGACAATTTACTGCCGCACATTTTTCCAACAATGCGAATCGGGTGCGGCGACACGCCGCTGGCGCAGTCAATTAACTGCCGTATACTATATCAATCAGTGCAAATCGACACCGGAGGCACTGCGCAGACAACTACAATATTGACTTTTACGCATTATCGGGTATAATTCAATTATGCCGTTTTTCGTAAAAGGGCATAATTGCAGATATGAAGGGAGATAAAAATGAAATATCCAAACGCACTTAAAGGGATCAAACGAATTTTCTTGTCGGAGCTTCTGTCGCTTTTTGCAGCGCTGACAGCGATACCTGTTTTGTTCCTGACAAATAATGAAGAGAATATAACAGAAAAAGAAATTGACACCACCATGGTGATAATTATTATTTTAGCAGCCGTACTTTTACTTATGAGACTTATCGGTTATATTCTCAACATTATAGGCATTCACAAAGCTGCAAAAGACGAGTCTGTTTTCGGTATCGCTTTATTATTTGTTATTCTTGGCATAGGCTCAAATATTGCGGCTGATATTTTCGTGAACAACAAGTCAGTATCTGCCTTTCTTTCGGGAGTACACGAAATTTCAGATATTCTCGTTACATATTATATTATTAAAGGTATATGCAGTCTTTCCGAAAGATTAAAAAATAAAAAAATGGTCAGAAGGGGTAAACTTCTCTTCGGAACATACATTATTCTCGTTGTTCTGATCGTTGCTATGAATTTGGTTTCAAGGTTTTTCGGCAACTCTGTCGGAGATACAATTGAAGGTATTCTTGCAGCAGCAACAGGTGTTCTGACAATTATTCAATATATTATTTATCTGGGTTATCTCTTAAAAGCCAGAAAAATGCTCTCAGCGAAATAAAAAACAAGGCTGCCGCAAAAGAAATCCTGCGGCAGCCTTTAAACATCTGTTATACTATTATATTATTAGTCTGAAAAAGCATTATCAAGCTTTGAATACAGTCTGTCAATTTCTTTTTCTGCATCAAGAACAATACTCTCGGCATCAGCGCCCTGAATATCAAGTCCTTCCGCCTTTATCTGCATTATCTCAGGTATCATATAAAACCTGTCAGAAAGTGCTTTGACATAGCCGAATCCATATTCATCAGAAACGATTTTTCCTCCTGCCGTTGTAATATAAAACAGCTTTTTCGCACGGCAAAGACTTAGCGGAACACCTTCGGAAGAATAGCCAAAGGTTACATCTATAGCATTTATATGCTCAAAGTATTTTTTGAGAGAAGCCGGGAATGACAAATCCCAATAAGGAGCCGCAATGACTATTGTATCTGCCCCTGCAAACTGACGGGCAAGGTCAAAGCATGGTGCATCAAACTTTCTTTCGGCTATAAGTCTGTCACGGTTTGTCAGAAATGCCTGATCAGTCTCCGGAAGCTGCAGTTCTGCTGTTCTCACCTCTTCTATCATATCATTCATTTTAGAAAACAGATATTCCGCGATCCTTCTTGTACGGGATTTCTCTCTTACACAGGCATTTATATACAGTATCATTACGATGTTCACCCTTTCACATTATTTACGGTTATCATAGTATTATTATTAACATCTGTTTTTATTATATCAATAATAAAAATTCATTTCAATAATTAAGCGCTGTATGTTTTATTATTTATACTGTAGGTTTTTTTATTACATATTGAAATTTCATTTCTGTTAATGTAAAATAATATATAGAACATTGAGCGGCTGCAAACCAAAATTGTAATATACTGCATTCGTTCAGCAGCTATTATTTAAGGAGACGAAAAAAATGACTATCGATCAGGTCAGAAATAACAGTGAACTGTTACTAATAATATCCGGACGAATCGACACCTCTACAGCACCCGGATTTGAAAAAGCTATAAACGATAATATTGAAAATATAACTTCTTTAATTCTTGACTTTAGAGATGTAAGCTATATTTCCTCAGCAGGTCTGAGAGTTCTTCTGTCCGCACAGAAAGTAATGAACATACAGGGCAGAATGAAACTGCTCCATGTCAATGATACGGTGATGCAAATATTTGAAGTAACGGGTTTTTCATATCTACTTACAATAGAATAATAATAACAGACAGATACAGGCAGTTTTCTATAACGAGAACTGCCTGTATATTTATCATTTCTGAAAGAAATACAGATGCATAATAAAAAGCGGAAACAAAGGTCAATCATGATATTGATGATAACTTGTCAGCTTTAATACTAAAGCTTAAAATGTATAAAAGAAAACGAAAATCCTGCCGACAGACATCGACAGGATTTTCGTTCTGGAGGCGTCACCCGGATTTGAACCGGGGATCTGAGTTTTGCAGACTCGTGCCTTACCCCTTGGCTATGACGCCTTATAAAAAAGAGCTTAATAAATATTAAGCTCTTTGGAGCGGATGACGAGGCTCGAACTCGCTACCTCAACCTTGGCAAGGTTGCGCTCTACCAGATGAGCTACATCCGCAT
>CACXGH010000176.1 GCA_902767175.1 uncultured Ruminococcus sp. | reverse complement strand
GGAGCTAAAGCTCCCCGACGTCTGTTGACGGCGTCGCTCGCTCCAATCAAGCGAGCTTGTTGGAGCTTTGCTCCTTGTTTAATTATTATTACAATTTGTATATTTCTAAGCTATTATAGAGAAAACAATACAAACAGTATTATACCATTTGGATTATTTATTATTATCATACTATATGTATAATATACATATAGTATACTATACTGTCAGTATTATAGCAAACTGTTCTGAAACACAGGTGTATACTGAGATATATCAAGCCTGTTGCCGAGAACATCAAGACAGCCGGTTGAAGCGAGCCGTTCCTTCTGAGCTTTTGAAAGAGTCTTTATCATATACTCAAGCCTTGACGCAGCAGAGCGGTCTACGCTCTGCCACATTATAAGAAAGCCCTGAGCCTTGTGAGAGCGTGTATATCCTGCAGCCTTTCTGCCTGCATTGACATGCTCCTTTAATCTGCGCTCAGGGTCTGTGGTTATTCCTGTATAAATCGAATTATCTTCGCACCTGAGCATATATGTGTAGTACATACTTTGGCTGCTCCCTTTTCATGACTGTCTGCGGCGCATCATTTCCTCATGGTCTTCCCGTACCGCACGATAAAGCTGAGTGCTTGTCCATTCTATGTTAGTCTGTGTTATTATAGCTTTAAGGGCTATCCTGCCGACACCGTGTCTGTGGAGCGATTTTATCAGCATTTCTATATCATCGCCCGTAAAGCCGCTCATAATAAGCATTTCTTCGTCAAAGCTCTCCTGTGAATCCGGCTCCTGCCTCTCATAGCCCTTTACCTCTGCAAGATAGCCGAGCTTTTGTCCGTAGCTTTCCTTTGGTATTTCTTTTACAGCAGCCCTGAGCAAAGCTGCCGAGCGTTTTACTCCCGACAGTCTTTCTCCGCTGAAATTATACAGCAAAATAAGCTTTTTCATAAGCTTTTCCTTTCTTTAATCCGTATCAAGCTTTAGTACGGCCATAAACGCCTCCTGCGGAACTTCTACCGTTCCGAGCTGACGCATACGCTTTTTGCCTTCCTTCTGCTTTTCAAGAAGCTTTTTCTTTCGTGTGATATCACCGCCGTAGCACTTTGCAAGAACGTCCTTCCGCATTGCCTTAACTGTTTCTCTGGCGATTATCTTTCCTCCGATACAAGCCTGAATCGGAACTTCAAAGAGCTGGCGGGGTATTTTCTCCTTGAGTTTCTCCGCCATTTTCCTTGCCCTGCTGTATGCCTTATCTGCGTGAATAATAAACGAAAGAGCATCGACAACATCGCCGTTCAGCATTATATCAAGCTTAACGAGCCTGGACTCCTCATATCCCGATACCTCATAGTCAAATGAAGCGTATCCTCTTGTCCTTGATTTAAGCGTATCAAAGAAATCATATACTATCTCCGCAAGAGGAAGTATATAATGTATATCAACTCTGTCTGCATCAATATAGGTCATGTCCTTGAAAATTCCCCGTCGGTCCTGACAAAGCTCCATTGTATTTCCAACATACTCCGAAGGCGAATATATATGTGCCTCTGTGATGGGTTCTTCCGCCTTTGCTATCTGCCCGGGGTCGGGGTAGTTAGTCGGGTTGTCTATATATTCGACTGTACCGTCTGTTTTGGTTATTCTGAAAATAACGCTTGGCGCTGTTGTGATAAGATCGAGGTTATATTCACGTTCAAGTCTTTCCTGAATTATCTCCATGTGGAGAAGTCCCAAAAATCCGCATCTGAATCCAAATCCCAACGCTGCCGATGTTTCAGGCTCAAACGAAAGCGCTGCGTCATTCAGTTCAAGCTTTTCAAGCGCTTCTCTCAGATCGGGATATTTAGCTCCGTCAGCAGGGTAAATACCGCAGAATACCATCGGCTGAACAGCACGGTAGCCCGGAAGCGGTTCTGCAGCCGGACTGCTGCCGAGAGTTACTGTATCACCCACACGGGCATCGCTTACCGTCTT
Organism: uncultured Ruminococcus sp.; assembly: GCA_902767175.1. Taxonomy (GTDB): domain Bacteria; phylum Bacillota; class Clostridia; order Oscillospirales; family Acutalibacteraceae; genus UBA1213. The sequence continues at coordinate 1,524 of CACXGH010000176.1, read as the reverse complement.
TATTGATGCCGCTATATATCCGACCTCGCCGGCATACAGCGCCTGCGCCGGCTCAAGGCTTGTTGCCCTCATAAAGCCGCATTCGACAACGGTAAATTCCCTGCCTGTTGCCATAAGCCTTATTGTATCTCCCACATGAAGCTGTCCCTCTTTGACTCTTACATATATGATAACTCCCTTATAGCTGTCATAATATGAGTCAAAAATAAGCGCCTGCAAAGGCTTTTCGTCATCTCCGACAGGCGGCGGAACAAGCTCAACTATCTGCTCCATAACATCGTGTATATTTATTCCTGCCTTTGCAGATATACATGGTGCATCTTCAGCCGGCAGGCCTATAACATCTTCAATTTCCTTTTTTACTCTGTCGGGGTCAGCGCTGGGAAGGTCTATTTTATTTATAACGGGTACTATCTCAAGCCCCGCATCAAGTGCAAGATAAGTATTTGCTAAAGTCTGCGCCTCAATACCCTGAGAAGCATCAACAACAAGTACAGCTCCCTCACAGGCGGCAAGAGAACGTGAAACCTCATAGTTAAAGTCTACATGACCGGGAGTATCTATAAGGTTGAAGATATACTCCTCTCCGTCATCTGCATTATAAACAAGAGTAACGGCATGAGCTTTTATTGTAATTCCTCTTTCTCTCTCAAGCTCCATATTATCAAGGAGCTGATCTTCCATATCACGCACAGCTACAGATTTTGTCTGCTCAAGTATTCTGTCTGCTAGTGTGGATTTTCCGTGATCTATATGCGCTATTATGCTGAAATTTCTGATTTTGCTTTTATCTCTCGCCATTATACCACCTACTTTAGTTGTTCTGATTATTATACCATAAATCTGCTCCTTATTCAATCACCGCAGACGATTATTATGCAAATCAATTTTTTCGGAAAGTCTGTTCGGAGGTAAATATTTGTTATATCTGATTTCAGCCAAAATTTTTAACTGTATTTTGCCATAAAAATACCGACCTCCAAAAATTAGATTTTGGTCTAACTTTTAGTGGTCGGATCACATAGTGAAGGGGAGCTTCTGTTTTCTAAAGGTACTGAGAAAGATATTTCTGACTATATTTGACGGGATTTGAACTCGAGCAAACTGAAACCAGAATATTCTCGCTGTTTTCAGTTGTTTCTGACCGATAGTTTTTTAGTGAATTGAGAAAAGAAAATAGTGAATAGAGAATAATACATAAATGCCCCTCGGAGCATCACTATAAACTATTCTCTATTCACTATTCGTTATTCTCTGAGTCCCCGAACGAAGTGAGGGGGCATTTATGACCCGGACGGGAATCGAACCCGTGTTACCGCCGTGAAAGGGCGGTGTCTTAGCCGCTTGACCACCGGGCCGGAAAAATAATGATGAATAATGAAGAATGAATAGCGAACAACCGACAATTTCCGGTATTCAGCTATTCAGACTATTATTCATGCAAAGTAGCGGTAGTGGGACTTGAACCTACGACACTTCGGGTATGAACCGAATGCTCTAGCCAACTGAGCTATACCGCCATAT
>CACXGH010000175.1 GCA_902767175.1 uncultured Ruminococcus sp. | reverse complement strand
GGAGCTAAAGCTCCCCGACGTCTGTTGACGGCGTCGCTCGCTCCAATCAAGCGAGCTTGTTGGAGCTTTGCTCCTTGTTTAATTCAGAATAATATCCTTTGCTTTCTCTTCACCTACGGCGTTCTTGAAGAAATCAACGGCAGGACCGCCCTCTGAATATATTTTTTCGGCGAATTCATTTATTTTCCCCTGCTTTTCGCCGCTGTCACATTCCCCTGCTTCTGAGAGCTGTCGGATAAAGGTCGCGAGATATGCAAAAAATGCATCAGTAAAGCGTTCGGTTTCCGTTTTGCTTTTTTTGCTGTAGGAACAGGGATATTTTATATTATCATACCAATGCGCATCTGTTTCATACTCTTTCAGGTCGCAGTCACGTTCCTTTATCTTTTCAAATTCGGCAAGCTTTTCTTCGGGATAGGGCTTTAGCTGTACGTCATAAAACTCACACATCTGCATCTCATTGCTGAATACGCTTATCCAATCAGCATTGAAAAGAGGCATATCCTTTTTGTTTGTTGATATAATGATCGTTTCACACTTCAAAACTCCCAGAGGGGCTTTTATATTCAGAACACACAGCTTCCCTATGCCTTCTATTGTGTACACATCTGTAACGATTCTGACACCCTTTCTTTTGACAACAGCATAAGATCCGATATTCTTCTTTTCGATGGTAAAGTATTTCTCTAACAGCTTAACTGTCAGCTTTCCGATGTTGACGTGTATCCTCATTATCATGACCTCCTGTTTATTGTTTATTTCATGCATGACATGGCTTCAAGATAGGTGTACTTTGTCCGCTGCCAATCTACAGCCTGCTCAAAATAGCTGTTATAGCCTATATAGGTATCTGTGAAATAAGCCTGTGATATAGGAATCATCTCTATGCAGAGCGCAGGTCTGTTGTATGCGAAGCGGAACCAATTTTCAAGACCGCCGCTGTATTTGGAGATATTAGTTGATATTCCGAAAATCTGATAGCCGCAGACATCGCTTATACTGCTTGTGAACTTGTAGTCATCAGGTATCTCTCCGTTATACTCATCTCTCCAGAAAATACCTCCGCCGAGAATGTGCATATCGAGCAGCCAGAGAAATTCGTTTTCCGAGCAAAGCTTCATAATAGCCTGAGTTTCCTTTTCGCTTGCCACAGACGAGCCGTGATATTGTTCATCGCCGGGAATATATCCTGAATTTGCAAGATGAGTTTCCCAATTATAGGGGAAGTTCAGATTAAGATTTACACCGTTTGCGTTCAGCTTATAGTTATCGGCATCAAATCCGTTGACGGCAACAAGCGGAGACTCGCCTGCGGTTGAAATATCTGTTCCGTCAGGATTGCACATAGGAATAATATAAAGTGTATATTCATTCAGAAGTGACCGTACATCATAGCTGCCGTACATACTGCCGTCCGTATATGCCTGAGCAAATTCTTCGATACATTTCATAGTAAAGCTTATCGTTATATGCTCTCTTGAATGAATTCCGGCAACTATACAGCCCTTCTTGCTGCCCTTTCCCAATGTTACATAGGTAATGGGCTTTCCTTTGGTGCTTTTGCCCGTATCATATTTTGCAAGTATATCGGGATATCTGCTGCACAGCAGGTCTATGTCACGGTATACACGCTCTGAGTTATATGCCGTATAAGGGTCGACAATGGCATTTGTAAGCTTTGATGAAGGAGACGGGCTTTCTTCCGTGCTTGTTAAAGACGGCTCGGGTGAGGGGATAACGGTGATTTTGCAGACATCGCTCAGACCGCTGTCTGTTTTTGCCGAAAGCTCTGCACTGCCGGGTGAATTTGCTGTAATTACACCGTATGGGCTTATTGTAAATACGGAAGTATCGCTGATATAATAGGTTACTCCCTTTCGAGGCGCATCATCGGGAGATAGAAGATAATTGATTTCAGTCTGCTGACCCGGTGTGAGGGTTATTTCATGCTTGGTCAGGGCTATGCTCTTGGCTTCGGGGACGACAGCCGATGACTCTGTATGAGATTGTTCGGTACTGCCCTCGGTTTCAGAGGACTGTTCGGTACTGCTCTTTGTTTCAGAGGACTGTTGTGTACCGCTCTTGGTTTCAGAGGATTGTTTGGTACTGCTCTTGGTTTCAGAGGACTGTTCGGTACTGCGCTCTGATTCAGAAGATTGTTTTTCATCAATAACGCTAACGGTATCAATGACAGAGACTACAGAGGTTTCTGTTTTATTTTGATTTCCGCAGCCCGAAGATGCAGTGCATAATATAAGCAGCGCAGTAAGGAGAATACATATTTTATTTTTCATTTTATCAGCTCCGGTTAAGAATAAATTACACTTTATTATATCTTACCATAACATGGAAAATATTTCTATATACAATGCGGTATTTCATTTTTTCGGAATGTATCTTATACTTTGTATACGATTTGGATATACAGGTTGGTTCGGGATAGGTCAGGTGATTATCTGTCAGTGTGTGCTGATGTGGGAACCGTTTAAAGATTAAAAAAAGGGTTTTCACTCAGATAAATCTGTGATATACTATAGTAACTACAAATAATGAGGAGGATTCAATATGTCAATGAAACGAACCGAAAATGTTAAATGTCCGCACTGTGGTAAGACGAGCGAATTTACCGTATGGGACAGCATAAATACCGATATAGACCCTGATATGGAAAAGGCAGTGCGGGACAGGTCTGCGTTTTTATTTCATTGCCCCGAATGCGGCGATGAGACTTATTTTGATTACGGCTTTCTTTATCATAATATGACTTCAAAAATAATGATACAGTATGCTGACAGCGATGAAATGGCTGAGGAATTTCTTGATGCCATTAAGGAAAGCGAAAACATGGAGATGCTTGAGGATATCGTGAACAATGACTATACGGTCAGAGTTGTAAGGTCAAGAAACAGACTTATAGAAAAACTCATGATATTCGATGCAGGTCTTGATGACAGAATTATAGAGATATATAAATTCATGGTACTTCTGAAATATCAAAAAGAAAAGGAGGAATGTGAGGACCCGGAGCTGTATTTCTATTGCGGTGATGACGGGAAAAAGGCTGTATTTATCTATGAATCGGGTGAATATATATGTTCGTCGGGATTAGATGACGGACTGTATAAGGAGCTTGCGGAAAGATACGGAAATATGCTGCCTGAAATGCAGAAGGGAGAAATGTTCATAGATGAAAATTGGGCATATAGCTTTCTCACGGGAAATGTGGAAGAAGAACAGTAAGGCACAATTATTGTAAGATATATTCATTGATTCCTGTGACTATAATCCTGACAGTGAAAATAAGAGGTCTGATTATTCCTTTTTGAATATGTCTGCTGTTTGCTCCCGAAAAACAGCAGAAAACTCCAAGCCGACTATAATAGTGATAAATAATATACTATAATTACATGGCAACAGTTAGGATATATTGTACTTATATATCACAATTGTTGGGTACGGAGAAACTATCGGGAATGATTTTTACCAAAATGATGAGCTGCAGCTTTACCATCAGGCGGAAAATAATTTCCGAAGCTCTTTTTTACAAGGTGGTAATATGCTGCACTCGAGAAGCATATTCCATAGCCGTAATGCCGTATCGTACATAAGGTAATTACACCCCCTGTTTTACCTTTTGTTCTGCTTTGTTCGTTTGCCGTACGGCATTTTCGGCTTAATAGATAATATCTTTTTTAAAATGCAGGGGATATCAGAAAAAGAGAGTCAATATGCATTATCTGCATATTGCTCTCTTTTTCTCTGTTACTGCTTTTTTTCGAGAGATAAAGCGATAGAAACACGGAATTCATGATCATCACAGGATAGCTTCAATTCTCCGCTGTACTGTGATACGGCAAGTTCAAGTGAAAAAAGCCCGATGCCGTGATAATCATTATCGTGTTTTGTTGTAACAGGCATTCCGCCGGAGAATTCTACCCTTTTATTGACAGGATTGGTTATCTCGACAAACAGAAATCCGCAGTTTCCCGAACAGCTTACCTTTATTACCTTATTTTCGCCGCTGATAAGGGCGCAGGCTTCAAGCGCATTGTCAAGAGGATTGCCTAAGATTATGCAGAGATCATATGGTTTTATCGCCTCAGGTGGTATTGCACCTTCAAATTCTATTACAGTGCCGTCAGCTTGTCCCTTTTGTGCCTTATCAAGGAGCAGTGCGTCCGCAATGCCGCTGCCCGTATCATATTTTGACGGAATAATTGACAGCTCCCTGCTCTGAGTCTCGAGCATTTTCAATGCTTCATCGTGTTTTCCCTCCTTGAGCAGAGCGGATATTCCGATATGGAGGTTTTCAAAATCATGTCTGAATTTACGGAGCCTGAAGTTTGATTCCGACAGCTTGGTATAATACTCGGACTGTGCCTTGATCTGATTCTTGTAATGTGCTGTAAGTCCTTTAAAATGTCTGTTCGATGTTGAATATATTACCAGAGAAATGATTATCAGTGCCATTATGACCATCATGATGACAAAGATGATCTTTACGGAGTTTGACCATAAGGGATCATAGTAGAATGGTTTATTGAGTATCGAAAATGAAAGGAATGCATAGCAGGCAAGAAATGCAAGGGTGGTTTTCTTTATTATCACGGGAGTCAGCCGAAGGGTATATTTTATTCTCTGTCTCAGTCCTGATCTGGTAATAAAAATACAGGCAATAAAGAGTATCACAAAGGCTGACAGCTCAAAAAAACGTTCGGCGAAGGTGCCTTGTACCTGATCTGCTACAGATGCGGAAATAAGGATTATACTCAGCATATACAGGGTGAAGTATTCCGAAAGGATAGTACGCAGCCGTATTTCACGGAGTGAGACCCGTGCAAGAAGGCTGCCTGCAGCGGGAAATCCCACCTGTATAAGTGATATTATCTCATTCTGCAGAAACAGACTGCATATACTCAGTCCTGTCAGTATCAGAATACATACGGTTATGCATATTCTTTTTTTACATACGGCGCCAAACAGCCGTATTGACAGCATGATAACACAAATGTGGAGAAGTATAAGACCTGCAGCAGATGTCAGATTGATATAATTCATTATAGCCTCACATAATAGTTTTTTACAAAATCCATATAGCTTCGTCTGAAATCGGCAAGGCGTGTCCTGCCTATAGATGCCCTTTCACCGTTTATCAGCTGCAGCTCACTGCCCTGGATCAATGAGATATAATACATATTCACCACATAGGATTTATGAATGCGGTAAAAGCAATGCTTTGGCAGGAGTGCCTGAACATGGGAAAGAGTTTTCGAGCTGCGGAAGGTATCATCGACAGTGCGTACAAGACAATATTTTCCGTCACCTTCAAGATAGAGTATGTTTTTTGCTTCTATCGTTATCTGCTGACCGTTATGTACTATAACAACAGGGTTCAGCAGTTTATTATTGCTTAAATAGGTATCCATAGCGGCATGGAGCTTTTCGTCCTCGAGAGGCTTGACAAAAAAGCGGAACGGTGTTACCTCGAATGACTCAAAAACAAAGCCGGGATATTGTGTAACAAAAATAATACTGCACGCCGCATTTCTCAGGCGAAGTGTACGGGCAATATCCATTCCGTTGATATCGGGGAGCTGATAGTCAAGGAATATCATGTCGAATACCATATCCGAGGAGAGAAGACTTTCACCGTTTTCAAATTCGTATATGTCCATTGATATTCTTTTTTCTTTTTTATAGTTCACAAGTCTGTCTTTAAGATCCTGCCTGAAAACATCTTCATCATCGCATATTGCTATCTGCATGGAAATGACCTCCTTCCGGGGGACAGACAAAATGACTGCACGAAAAAGCTGTGAAAAATTCACTATCAGTATAATAAAGTGAGAAGATGCAGTCACTCCGTTTTGTCATAATATGTATAACAAGCGTCGATGTCCCCCGCCTCTAAAGGCGGCGGGTGCCATACGTCCGTCGGTGGCGGGTTAAAATCCCCCACCGACGC
>CACXGH010000174.1 GCA_902767175.1 uncultured Ruminococcus sp. | reverse complement strand
GGTGTCCGGTGGACACCTCTGCCGAAGGCAGAAGCACCGACCGAGCCGGCAGGCGAGACTCGGGGGACATCGACGCTTGTTATAGAAAGTCTTTGTGCTGTATTGCCTATAACAAGCCCTTATAAATATCTCCCTTTTTAAAGCCTGTGAGCTTTGCACTTTCTTTTGCAGCCTCCGATGCAGACATTCCGCCGTTCATAAGCTCTCTTGCTGTTTTTATTGCATCTTCAAGTGTAGCATCTTCATTTTTTTCCTCGGGTGCTCCCTCGATTATCAGGACTATCTCTCCTTTTACACTGTCGTCCGCATATTTTTCTGCAGCCTCAGAAAGTGTTGTTCTGATAACCTGTTCATGTATTTTTGTTAACTCTCTGACTATAGATATTCTTCGGTCTCCGAAGCACCGGAACATATCATTCAGAGTAGCAGAGAGCTTATGCGGTGCTTCATAAAAAACCATAGTTCTGTGTTCATGCACAAGAGAAAGAAGGTGTTCCTTTCTACCAGGCTTATTTACACTCAGAAAGCCCTCAAATGTAAATCTTCCTGTAGGCAGACCTGATATAGCCAGAGCAGAAGCAAGCGCTGTAGGTCCGGGTACAGTGCATACAGTTATACCTCTGTCATAACACTGTCTTACAAGCATTTCTCCAGGATCGGAAATACACGGCATACCTGCATCGGTCACAATGGCACAGTTCTCGCCCTTTTCTATGCGGCCGCATATTTCATCTCCCCTGTCATGGGTATTGAATTTATGATAGCTCACCATAGGAGTATTGATATTGAATTTATTCAGTAATTTTATCGTAACACGGGTATCCTCTGCAGCAATGAAATCGACCGCACGCAAAGTATCAATTGCCCTCGGCGAGAAGTCTGACAGATTTCCTATCGGTGTTCCGACAACAAAAAGCTTTCCTGCCATTTTACAGATATTCCTCCTTGTACGCTCCGTAAATATTTATCATTTCCTCTGAAAGTCCCCCATCTGAAGATTCTATCAGAAGAACAGGCTCTGTAACAAGACCGTTAGGTTTTCCTCCTCTTCTGCCCTCAATAAGAAAAAGCTTTGGCTGCTTTGATATTCTCTGCTGTACGAATCTGAGACGCTTTGGCTCGATATTATACTTTCTCATCGTACATATAAGGTCGCTGAGTCTCTCCGGACGCTGACACATACAAAGTCTGCCCGAAAAATTGAGCAGCTTTGAAGCAACTCTTATGATATCGTCTATTGTACAGGCAAATTCATGTCTTGCTATCGTATGTGACATTTCGGGATTAATTATACCCGTACCGGCCGCCTTATAAGGAGGGTTGCACACAACGAGGTCATACGAAGAAAACTCAACCTTCCCTGCAAGATCCAGAAGGTCGGAATGTATAACGTTTATCTTATCCCCGAGATCATTAAGTTCAACGCTTCTGTTCAGCATCGAACAAGCCTGCTCCTGTATATCGACAGCATCAATATGCTCAGGTACACCGTTTCTGCTCCATATAAGCGGAATAGTACCGCAGCCCGTACCTAATTCACACGCTGTATCATTCTTTTTGGGTGCGGAAAAATGAGCCAGAAGCACAGTATCCGTTCCGAATGCATGGTCCTTTGAAACTATGACCTTTATCCCATTGCCAAGAGGCTCAAGCTTTTCTCCTTCTCTAAGCATATCATCACTCCGTCTGAGCCGCAGATACTTTCACAGCTCACATAACATATTTCTGACTGATTTATTATAGCATAAATAATCATCTCCGTAAAGAAAAATGTGCATCTGATACTAATATCAGATAGAAGGGGCACCAAAGCTTGTCGTCAGGTCTATTTGATATTTGTATGAGACTGATTTCATCTGCTGTTGATTTACGCCGCTCAGGAAGTTTTTAATAAAACTGCTTAAACTTTAAAAAAACATACAGCAATAAAGTAGTTATATACATTCACACACGAAAAAATTAAAATATATTTAAAAAAACACTTGACAAAACAGAAAGGTTAGAGTATAATAGTCAATGTTGTGAGGAACAAAAAACCAAATATTGCGGAATTGTGTAACGGTAGCACGACAGACTCTGACTCTGTTTGTTGGGGTTCGAATCCCTATTCCGCAGCTCTTTAAGC
>CACXGH010000173.1 GCA_902767175.1 uncultured Ruminococcus sp. | reverse complement strand
CGCAGGAGCTAAAGCTCCCCGACGTCTGTTGACGGCGTTGCTCGCTCCAATCAAGCGAGCTTGTTGGAGCTTTGCTCCTTGTTTAATTGATGTTGTTACTCCGGTGCTCCGGCTGTACAAGGTTGGGAAATTTGCTTTCAAATGGGAAGGGAGACGATTGAAATGGCTGGGTTTGGTTTTGACAGCGGTTACGGACAGGGTGTTTCATACGGCGGAGAGGCTTATATAGTTCTGCAGGTTGTGCTGACGGAAAAGTTTCTTGGAACAGGCTCCGGTATTTCGAGCCTTACTAACCTTCAGAATGTAATTAATGAGCAGGCAGCGAAGGGATACAGACTGCATACTATCACGACTGCCGCATCGGGATCTAAGGGTTGGCTCGGAGGTGACAAAATCCAGGCGACAATGGTTTTTGAGCGAACGGATCTCTATATGAAGTCGGAGCCGCTGCAAAACGCTCAGCAGCAAGGCTATCAGCAGGGTTATCAGCAGGGTTATCAGCAGAATTATCCGCAGAATCAAATGCAGGGTAATCCGAGGGGCGGCCAGCAGGGATTTCCGGGGGACAATGCATGGTACAATAAGAAATAACATTCTGAAATGTTTATTGGATATTGTTCCGTTTTGTTTCGAAAAGAAAAAGCGATCCGGTATACCGTATGAATCGTATGATGATACTTTACGGCAATTTAATAGTGACATTAAGGACTGTTTCGGCAGTCCTTTTTTGCTGCTTTACGAGAAATAAACTGTAGTATGAAACGGAAAATATTTATCAGGAAAATAAGACAGTGCATTGTATGACGTAAACAGGTGCAAGGTAAGGCAAAATTATTGCTCTGCGAATTCTGTATGTATATAATAATATCAAGAAAGCAGCATAGACGGTTCTGTCTGAAATACTGTTGTCCGGAAAACAGGAATTTGTGAAGAGATTGGATATGATGCGATTGATAAAGGAGGGTAAACGTTTGAAGATCAGACTTTCTGTCAGCGATGAAAGCTATGATGAGGTGAAAGCGTTCTTGGAGGCAAGAGAAATTGAAATTGATGACGATGCTGATTATATCCTTCTCCAAAGAGATAAGTTTCCCGAGCACATTTCGGTAAAAGATGACAGGGGTACAAGACTGATGATATCTGCAGATGACATTATTTTTATTGAAAGCTGCGGGCGGACAATGGAGATACATACGGCAGATGCGGTTTATACCTCGTCTGAAAGGCTGTATCAGCTCGGCAATATGCTTGACCCTGAGAAATTTTTGAGGATAAGCAACTCGGTCATTATTTCGGTCGGACAAATCAAGCAGATAATTCCGACCTTTCATATGAAATTCATTTTACAGATGAAAAATAATGTAAAGGTAGATGTAACACGAAACTATTATAAGGCATTTAAACAGTTCTTCGGCATTTAAGGAGGTATATGTATGTCGAGTCAGATTTATGGAATTGACAGTATTTATTGGATATTGATTTTTGCGTCTGCGTTTATTGGGTTTATTATTCTGTTCTTTTTGATTTACCGTATTATTTATAAAATACGGATCAATAAAGCACTGAAAAGTGAAAGGCGTATCTCGTCACCACTGATTTCTCCGGGAGGAGTGGCTGTTGCTATTGGTATTGTCATGTGGATAGCAGTAAGCTTTTTTATGATTGTTCAGCTGCATATCATTGATTTTGCTCTCAGAGAGTACGGGAATTATTCAGGTCAGAGCTTTCACGCTGTTATTGAACAGAACGGTCTTACAAACAGCGAAAAGATATCTTCTGATTATCGGTTTAATACGGGAGAACACCATTCAGAGGATAAAACATACGACCTGAATGTATCAATTTCATCTAATATTGTATTGGGGAAAAACGACAAGCTTACATTCCGTATAGGAGACAGTAAAACGGAGCTTAAACTTAGTAAAGGCGGACGTTATACAGGTACGGTCAGGGTAAGTGCGTGGAATGGATGTCCTTCCGGAATTCTGACGTTTGAAGGTGACGGGATAAAGATTAGTCAGATACTTTCAGCAGGTTATAGTAAAGATGATGAGAATGATGAAAATGAAGAAGATGATGAAATTGATTTAAACGGTGACGAAATGTGGCAGGATTTTTATCCCACGGCTGAATTTGTTGTTTTGAATAAGAAGTATTCAAAGGAAAATAATATTGACACAATTGAAAGTGATATCTATGTTTATCCGTATCCTGCAGAAAATGATAAGAAACTTGTGTTTACGGAAATGAAATTGGTATTTGATACTGACGGAACAGTGTTCCGTGAAGTTGACCTTCTGAAAGACAAGTCAGTGAGTGTTTATGGTGAAGGTTATAGTTATCACCTGAAAGATAATGTGAAAAGCGGTAATGTAAATTACGGATTTGCCGCAAAGGATTCTGAAGGGAACAGCTATATATATTACTATCATCGGGACTTTGTTCCGTCAGGCAACAGGGATTCTCTTGCGGAGGCGGAGAATGAAGAGGAAAAACCTATTTCTGCTTATGAAAGGAAATATAATACGATAACAGATAAAAACGGAAAGCTCCTGAAAAGATATGTGTCTATAGAATGATATTTTGTAAAGAACATAAAGATCGCCCGGCGGTAAGACTGCTGGGCGATTTTGGTATAAAAATTTACAGAACGTAAATTCCATGAGAACATAAATAGAGGAAATAAAGAAAGAAGTATACAATTTGTAGAAAAAGAAAAAAGATTGAAAAAAGGTGTTGACAAAGGGAGGAGGAAGTGGTATTATAACAAAGCTGTCG